>NZ_JBTMMT010000065.1:0-39409 GCF_055517075.1 Micromonospora sp. DSM 43699 | reverse complement strand
GGGTGGGGTTAGCGGACTGAGGGGGTGACGAAGGGGGGGCGGGTGAGGCGCATCTGGGCGCGGCGGCCCCGGATGTCGACCTCGACGAGGTCGCCGTCGGCGAGTTTCGGGGCGGTGTCCACCAGAGCCAGGGCGATGCCCTGCTTGCGGGTCGGGCTGAAGGTGCCGCTGGTGATCGTGCCGACGGGGGCGTCGTCGGCGTACACGGTCATGCCGGCGCGGGGGATGGCCCGGTCGACGGCCTCCAGGCCGCGCAGCGTACGGCGGGGGCCGGCGGCCTTCTCGGCCCGCAGCGCGTCGCGGCCCCAGAAGGCCGGCTTGTCCCAGCCCACCGCCCAGCCGGAGCGGCCCTGCACCGGGGTGATCTCCAGGGACAGGTCCTGACCGTGCAGCGGGTAGCCCATCTCGGTGCGCAGGGTGTCCCGGGCGCCCAGCCCGCAGGCCCGCAGGTCGACACCCGCACCCGCGGCGAGGAGCGCGTCCCAGACGGCGACGGCGTGCCCGGCCGGCACCACCAGCTCGTAGCCCAGCTCGCCGGTGTACCCGGTGCGGCAGACGGTCAGCTCGGCGTCGGCAAGCGTCGCCGGGGAGAAGCTCATGTAGTCGTGCCCGGTGGGCAGGGCCAGCGCGTCGAGCAGCTCGGCGGAGCGCGGACCCTGCACGGCCAGCACCGCGTACCGGTCGTGCTCGTCGGTCACCTCGACGCCGGCCGGTGCGGCGGCGCGCAGCCGGCGTACCACCTCGGCGGTGTTCGCCGCGTTCGGGACGAGGAAGACGTGGTCGTCGGCGTACCGGTAGGCGATGACGTCGTCGACCACCCCGCCGGTGGCGTCGTCGCAGCAGAGCGTGTACTGCGCCTGGCCGGCTCCGATCCGGTCCAGGTCGTTGGTCAGGCAGGAGTTGACGTACCGCGCCGCGCCCGCGCCGGTGACCCGTGCCTTGCCCAGGTGCGAGACGTCGAAGACGCCGACCGCGGTCCGCACCGCCGTGTGCTCCCGGAGCACGCCGCCGCCGGCGTACTCCAGCGGCATCTCCCAGCCCCCGAAGGGGGCGAACTTGGCGCCGAGCGCGGTGTGCCGCGCGTGCAGCGGGGAACGGCGCAGCCGGGTCGCGGCAGCGTCGGAGGTCACGTCCGTCATGGGTGGCAACTTACCGGTGGCTGCGCCGCTGGTTAGCATCGGCGGGACCCGTCGGCACATCGGCGGGACGCACCCGCGCTCCGGCGGCTCAGTCGCCACCGGAGACCATCACCGCCGGTACGCGACGACGCGGCCGGCCCGGCCCGCCCGGAGTAGCTTCAGTGACATCGTCCAGCACCACCCTCAGCCTGGTCGACACCGACCCCGCCGAACTCGCGGTCGACGCGATCGTGATCGGCCTGCACAGCCAGACCACCGGCCCGGACGCCACGAGCGGTCCCGGCGGTTCCCTGCTGCTGGCCGACGGTGCGGAGAGCATCGCCGCCGCGTTCGACGGCAAGCTGACCGAGACGTTGGCCCTGCTCGGCGCGACCGGCGGCCCCGGCGAAGTGATCAAGCTGGCCACGCTGGGCACCGTCACCGCCCCGTTGGTCGTGGCGGTCGGGCTGGGCCCGGAGCCGACCGGTGCCGCCCCCGGCCCGGAGACCCTGCGCCGAGGGGCCGGTGCGGCGGTCCGGGCGCTGGCCGGAGCGCCCCGGGTGGCGCTGAGCCTGCCGCTGCCCGACGACGCCGACGCCCCGGCCGCCTTGCGCGCGGTCGCCGAGGGCGCGTTGCTCGGCGGTTACCGGTTCGCCGGCTACAAGACCAGGCCGCAGCCCTCCCGGCGGGAGCCGGTGGCCGAGGTGCTGATCGCCGTGCCGGACGCCGCCGACGCGACCGCCCTGGCCGAGGTCGACCGGGCCACCGTGGTGGCCGGTGCGGTACGTACCAGCCGGGACTGGGTCAACACCGCGCCGAACGAGTTGCGTCCGCCGGCCTTCGCCGAGATCGTCGCCACCGCCGCGCGGGCCGCGGGGCTCGACGTCGAGGTGCTTGACGAGGCGGAGCTACGGGCCGGCGGGTACGGCGGAATCACCGCCGTCGGGCAGGGCTCGGAGGCCCCGCCTCGCCTGGTCAAGCTGACCTGGACCCCGTCGGGCGAGACCAACGGCAAGCGGGTGGCGCTGGTCGGCAAGGGCATCACCTTCGACACCGGCGGCATCTCGATCAAGTCGGCGCAGGGCATGTGGGAGATGAAGTCCGACATGGCCGGCGCGGCTGCCGTCGGCGCGGCGATGCTGGCGATCGCCGCACTCAAGCCGTCCGTGACGGTGACCGGTTACCTGCCGATGGCCGAGAACATGCCGTCGGGCACCAGCTACCGGCCGGGTGACGTGGTCACCATGTTCAACGGCAAGAAGGTCGAGGTGCTCAACACCGACGCCGAAGGCCGGATGATCCTCGGCGACGCGATGGCCCGCGCCTGCGCCGACGGCACCGACTACCTGTTCGAGACCTCCACCCTGACCGGTGGGCAGGTGGTCGCGTTGGGCAAGCGGATCGCCGGGGTGATGGGCACGCCGGAGCTGTGCGAGCGGGTGAAGGCGGCCGGCGACTCCGTCGGTGAGCCGGCCTGGCCGATGCCGCTGCCGGAGGACGTACGCAAGGGCATGGACTCGGACGTGGCGGACATCTCGCAGGTCAACGCGGGCATGGACCGGGCCGGTCACATGCTCCAGGGTGGGGTGTTCCTGCGCGAGTTCGTCACCGACGAGGTGGCCTGGGCGCACATCGACATCGCCGGTCCCAGCTACCACTCGGGCGAGCCGACCGGCTACTGGACCAAGGGCGGCACCGGGGTGCCGGTCCGCACCCTGGTGCAGCTGGTCGAGGACGTCGCCGCCAACGGCTGACGGATTCGCGACACGTGGACGGGGCCGCCCACGGGTGCCCGTCCACGCGTCGCTGATCGGGCACGGCGTCGCTGATCGGGCACGGCGCGCAGCGGAGCGCCGCGGCCGGCACCGGGTCGGTCGGTCCCGGACGGGGCCGCCGTCAGAACAGCTCGGGTCGGCGTTTGCGGCGCTCGTTGTAGTCGCGCATCCGCTGCGGATAGCCCATCAGCCGGACGTCGTAGATGGGGATGCCCAGGGCGTGCGCGAAGCGGCGGGCGCCGTCCGGGCCGTCGATGCGCCGCCGGGTCCACTCGCCGTCGTCGGCGATCATGATGACGGTGGTCTCGGTGACGGTTGTCCGTGGTTCGAGGTACGCCTCGACGCCCCGCCGGGTGCGGACGAAGTTGGCCAGATGATCCAGGTCGGCCCGGTCGGCCGGCCGGTCACGGTTGGCCGCGGTCGGCGGTTTACGTCGCCGGAACAGCGCCACCGGGCTCCTCCTCTCCCCCGTCCGTCATCGAGGACGGTGCCAAGAGTACGTGTCCGGGACGTGTCGTTGGGCACCTCGGTACGCGCTACGGACGGGCAAGTGACAAGATGACCGAGGTGGGGTCTGCCCGTGCCGCCCCGCCGTGACCCCCCGATGCAGCGAAGCGACCAGGGAGTTGGACGTGAGCGAGCCGAACGACGCAACCTTCGACATCGTCATTCTCGGAGGTGGCAGCGGCGGCTACGCGGCGGCGCTGCGTGCCGCCCAGCTTGACCTTTCCGTCGCGCTCGTCGAGAAGGGCAAGCTCGGCGGCACCTGTCTGCACAACGGCTGCATCCCCACCAAGGCGCTGCTGCACGCGGCCGAGATCGCCGACCAGACCCGCGAGTCCGAGCAGTTCGGCGTCAAGGCCGAGCTGGTCGGCATCGACATGGCCGGGGTCAACTCGTACAAGGACGGGGTGATCTCCCGGCTGTACAAGGGCCTGCAGGGGCTGGTCGGCAGCAACAAGAACATCACCTTCGTGGCGGGCGCCGGCAAGCTGGTCGGCAGGAACGTCGTCGAGGTGGACGGCAAGCGGTACACCGGCCGCAACGTGATCCTGGCCTCCGGCTCGTACGCGAAGAGCCTGCCCGGCCTGGAGGTCGACGGCGAGCGGATCATCACCAGCGACCACGCGCTGACCCTGGACCGGGTCCCGGCGTCGGTGATCGTGCTGGGTGGTGGCGTGATCGGCGTCGAGTTCGCCAGCGTCTGGAAGTCCTTCGGGGTGGACGTGACGATCGTCGAGGCGCTGCCCCGGCTGGTCGCCGCCGAGGACGAGGAGTCGTCGAAGGCGCTGGAGCGGGCGTTCCGCAAGCGGAAGATCAACTTCAAGGTCGGCAAGCCGTTCGAGAAGGTCGAGAAGACCGAGAAGGGCGTCAAGCTGACCATCTCCGGCGGCGAGACCGTCGAGGCCGAGCTGCTGCTGGTCGCCGTCGGCCGGGGGCCGAACACCGCCGATCTCGGCTACGAGGAGCAGGGCGTCAAGCTCGACCGGGGTTACGTGCTGACCGACGAGCGGCTGCGCACCGGCGTGCCGAACGTCTACGCGGTCGGCGACATCGTGCCCGGCCTGCAGCTCGCCCACCGCGGCTTCGCCCAGGGCATCTTCGTCGCCGAGGAGATCGCCGGCCTGAACCCGGCCGTGATCGACGAGGCCGGCATCCCGCGCGTCACCTACTCCGACCCCGAGCTGGCGTCGGTGGGCCTGACCGAGGCGAAGGCCAAGGAGCAGTACGGCGACAAGGTCAGCACCTACAACTACAACCTGGGTGGCAACGGCAAGAGCCAGATCCTCAAGACCGCCGGTTTCGTGAAGCTGGTCCGGGTCGAGGACGGCCCGGTGGTCGGCGTACACATGGTGGGTGCCCGGGTCGGTGAGCTGATCGGCGAGGCGCAGCTCATCTACAACTGGGAGGCCTACCCGGCGGAGGTGGCGCAGCTCGTACACGCCCACCCGACCCAGAACGAGGCCCTGGGCGAGGCACACCTGGCCCTGGCCGGCAAGCCGCTGCACGCGCACGCCTGACCCACACTCATTCCGCGACGCCGGCGGCAAGCGGGCGAGGATCGCACCAGGCCACGAAGGAGTTTCAGAACATGCCGGTATCGGTCACCATGCCTCGGCTCGGCGAGAGCGTCACCGAGGGCACCGTCACCCGCTGGCTCAAGCAGGAGGGTGAGACCGTCGAGGTCGACGAGCCGCTGCTCGAGGTGTCGACCGACAAGGTCGACACCGAGATCCCCTCCCCCGCGGCGGGGGTGCTGAGCCGGATCGTGGTCGCCGAGGACGAGACCGCCGAGGTGGGCAGCGAGCTGGCGGTCATCTCCGGCGAGGGCGAGTCGGCCGGCGGGCAGGAGGACGGCGAGGCCGGCGGGCAGGAGCAGGCCGAGCCGGCCGCCGAGCCGACGGCCGCCGCCGAGGGCACCGCCCCGGAGCCGGAGCAGCCGGCCCAGGAGCAGCCGGCGGCGCAGGCCGCCCCGGCGTCCTCCGGCGAGGGCACCGCGGTGAAGATGCCGGCCCTGGGCGAGAGCGTCACCGAGGGCACCGTCACCCGCTGGCTCAAGCAGGTAGGCGAGACCGTCGAGGTCGACGAGCCGCTGCTGGAGGTCTCCACCGACAAGGTCGACACCGAGATCCCGTCGCCTGTCGCCGGCACCGTCCTGGAGATCAAGGTCCCCGAGGACGAGACCGCCGCGGTCGGCGCGGACCTGGCGATCATCGGCGCGGCGGGCGCGGCCCCGGCCGAGCCGGAGCCGGAGCCCGCCCCGAAGGCGGCGGCCCAGCCCGCGCCGAAGCCGGAGCCGAAGCCCGAGGTCACCGAGCCGACTCCGGGTGCCGGGTACAACGAGCCGGCCGCCGAGGCCGAGTCGGCGGCCCAGCCGGCACAGGCCGAGCAGGCCGCCCAGCCCGCCGCGCCCACGGCGACGCCGGCCCGGTCGGCCGTTCCCGCCCAGGGTGGCGGCGAGGAGGCCGCCGGTTACGTCACCCCGCTGGTCCGCAAGCTGGCCGGCGAGCACGGCGTCGACCTGGCGTCGGTCAACGGCACCGGGGTCGGCGGCCGGATCCGCAAGCAGGACGTGCTGGAGGCGGCGGAGAAGGCGAAGGCGGCCAAGGCCGCCCCGGCCCCCACCGCGCAGCCGGCCGCCGCGGCCCCGGCGAAGCCTGCGGCCAAGGCGCAGCCGAGCGGCAAGCGCGGCAGCACCGAGAAGCTGACCCGCATCCGCAAGGCCATCGCCACCCGGTTGCAGGAGTCGCTGCACGAGATGGCGCAGCTGACCACCGTGATCGAGGTGGACGTCACCCGGATCGCCAAGCTGCGGGCGCAGGCGAAGGACTCGTTCCAGCAGCGGCACGGTGTGAAGCTGTCGTTCCTGCCGTTCTTCGCCCTGGCCGCGATCGAGGCGCTGCAGACGTACCCGATCGTGAACGCCCGGATGGACCTCGACGCCGGCACCATCACCTACCCGGACGCCGAGAACCTCGGCATCGCGGTGGACACCGAGCGCGGCCTGCTGACGCCGGTCATCCACAACGCCGGTGACCTCAACCTGGGCGGCATCGCCAAGCGGGTCGCCGACCTGGCCGAGCGCACCCGGACCAACAAGATCAGCCCGGACGAGATCGCCGGGGCGACCTTCACGCTTACCAACACCGGCAGCCGGGGGGCGCTCTTCGACACCCCGATCGTGCCGTCGCCGCAGTCGGCGATGCTCGGCACGGGTGCCGTGGTGAAGCGTCCGGTCGTGGTGAGCGACCCCGACCTGGGCGAGGTCGTCGCGGTCCGGTCCATGGTCTACCTGGCCCTGTCCTACGACCACCGGCTGATCGACGGCGCCGACGCGGCCCGCTTCCTGGTCGCGGTCAAGGAGCGGCTGGAGGGCGGCAACTTCGAGGCCGAGTTGGGCCTGTAACACCCGCGTGCACGGAGGCGCCCCGGTCGGTCGGCCGGGGCGCCTCCGCCATCTCCGCGCCGGCTGTGTCGGCAGCCGGCACCGGATGCCGACCGCCGGCCCCGGCCCGTCCGGCTGCGGCACGGCACCGAAGGACCTACGGGTCAGCCGCGCAGGGTCTGCCCTACGGGTCAGCCGCGCAGGGTCTGCGCGGAGACCGTCCAGAGCCGCTCGGCGGCGGCCGGGTCGAGGGCGTACGCGGCGACGCCGGTGCGGGTGCCGGGTTGGTGCGGGCCGGCCTGCTGGCAGTCCTCGAAGTACCGGCCGCCGATCCCGTCGAGCAGCGGCGAGGTGGCGACCAGGACCGAGGTGGCGGCCCCCTGCTCGACGGTCTTCCAGTTGGCCGCGCCGCCACCGCTGGCGGCCCGCATCCGCGCCAACTCCTCGGCGCTGACGTGGCGCTGGAGGTTGGTCCGGATCGCGCCGGGCATCAGCGCGTTGCTGAAGATGCCGTCGTCGGCCCAGCGCCGGGTCGCCTCGACGGCGAAGAGCACGTTGGCGGTCTTCGACTGCCCGTACGCCTCCCACGGGTCGTAGGGGCGCTGCTGGAAGTGGATGTCGTCGAAGACCACCGGTGAACGCAGGTGCCCTGCGGAGCTGACCGAGACGATCCGGGCGCCGTCGGCGGCGGCGAGGGCGCGGTGCAGCCCGGTGGCGAGGGCGAAGTGGCCGAGGTGGTTGGTGGCGAACTGCAACTCCCAGCCCTCGGGGGTACGCCGTTCGGGCGACGCCATCACGCCGGCGTTGTCGACAAGCAGGTGCAGCGGCCCGTCCCAGGTGGACACGAAGGCGGCCACCGAGGCCTGGTCGGCGAGGTCGAGCGGGGCGACAAGCAGCCTGTCGTTCCCGGTGCTGGCGGTGATCTCCCCGGCGGTCCGGTGGCCAGCGTCGAGGTCGCGTACGGCCAGGGTGACCTCGGCCCCGGCGGCGGCGAGCGCGCGGGCGGTCTCCACGCCGATGCCCGAGGCACCGCCGGTCACCACGGCACGGCGGCCGGTGAGGTCGACGTCCCGGACCACCTCCAGGGCGGTGCTGCCGGCGTCGAAGGGCGTGCGGACTGGTGCGTTGGTGGTCATGATCCATCCTTGTCCGGCGCGGCGTGGGCCGGGCGGCCCGGCCGCTACGATGAGAAGTGGAGGCCCCTCCGTTACAGGTGCCGAGCCTAACCGGAGGTTCCTCCGTTTGCCAGCCGGCCGACGACCGCAGCAACCGTGCCGGCCGCCGACACCGCTGCACCAATCCCAGGAGGCGACGTGCCGCAGACCGGCCCTCGACCGATGCGCGCCGATGCGCTGCGCAACCGGCAGCGGCTGCTCGACACCGCCGTCCGGGCGTTCTCCCGGCAGGGGCCGGCGGTGACGCTGGACGCGATCGCCCGCGAAGCCGGGGTCGGCATCGGCACCCTCTACCGGCACTTCCCCACCCGGGAGGCGCTGGTCGAGGCCGCCTACCGCAGTGAGCTGGCCAAGCTCTGCGCCGCCGCCGACGAGCTGCTGGCCCGGCTGCCCGCCACCGAGGCGACCCGGGCCTGGATGGACCACTTCGTCGACTACCTGGCCACCAAGCGGGGCATGGCCGACGCCCTGCGCCTGGTGGTCGCCGCCGGCACCAACCCGTACGCGCAGAGCCGGGACCTGCTGATGGCCGCGCTGACCCGGCTGCTGGCGGCCGGCGTCGCCGCCGGCACGATCCGCCCGGACGTCGACCCGGGAGACGTGCTGGCCGGGCTCAGCGGGATGTCCCTGGCGGCCCAGGGGCCGGAGCAGCGCGACCTCGCCGGCCGCCTGCTCGACCTGCTGATGGCGGGGCTGCGCCGGCACTGACGGCCGGACTGCCGACACCGACGGCCGGACTGCGCCGGCACCCGGCCGGTTGAATCGAATCCCGCCCCCGGGCGCACCCGGCGCTGCCAGAGTGAATCAATGGGCGGCAGACGGCGGTACGGCGGGCTCGGCCCGGCCGTGGCCGTGGCACCCGGTGCCCGGGTCGACAAGTTCGAGGTCTTCTTCGACCTGGTCTTCGTCGTCTCGTTCTTCATCATCACCCGGGCCACCGCCGCCGAGATCAGCGGCCGGCAGCTGCTGCACGCCGGCCTGGTGCTCGCCGTGCTCTGGTGGTGCTGGGTGGTGCACAGCATGGCCGCCACCCGGCTGCGGCTCGGCGAGGGCTTCGTCCCGGTGCTGATGGTGGCCGCGATGGCCTCCCTGTTCGCGTTCGCGCTGGCCCTGCCGCAGGCGTTCAGCCCTCCACAGGGCGATCTGGCCGGGCCTCTGGTGGTGGCGGTCAGCTACGTGGTCGTCCGGGGCGTACACGTGGTGCTGTTCCTGCGTGCTGCGCGGGACAACCCGCCGGACCGGCGTCACCTGCTCCACTTCCTGCCCGAGCTGCTGGCCAGCACCGTGCTGCTGCTGGCGGCGGCGCTGGCCCCGGTGGCGATCGAGGACTCCGGCCGGGCCGGGCTGGTCCGCGACGTGCTCTGGATCCTGGTGGTGCTGGTCCAGTACGGCACCGGGCTGGTCGCCGGCACCTGGAGCTGGGTGGTGACCTCCGCCGAACACTGGACCGAACGGTACGACCTCATCCTGATCATCGCGCTCGGCGAGTCGATCATCTCGGTCGGCGTCGGGGGCAACGTCCTCGGTAAGCCGGTGACCTGGCCCGGGGTCGTCGCCGCCACGTTCGGCATCGTCTTCACCGCCGCGCTGTGGTGGGCACACTTCGACCTGATCGGCCCGGCCGCCCGGATCGCCCTGCACGCGGCGGCCGGCCGCCGCCGGGCGACCATGGCCCGGGACGCCTACGCCTACCTCTACCTGCCGATGATCGCGGGCATCATCCTGTTCGCGATCGGCAGTGAGGAGTTGGTCGCCGCGGTCACCGATCCGGCCAGCGGGATCGGCGAGCATGCCCACGCATCGGCCGTGCCGTTGTTCTTCGGCGGGGTGATCTGCTATCTGGCCAGCAACATGCTGTTCCAACTGCGCACCCTGCACACGTTGAGCTGGAGCCGGGTCGGCGTGCTGGTGGTGCTCGCCGCCGCCATGCCGGTCGCGGCGGGGCTGTCGGCGCTGGGTGCGCTGGCGCTGCTGACCGTCATCTGCGTCGGGCTGATCGCGGTGGAGATGGTGACCCTGGGAGGTTCCCGGCAGGCCCTGCGCCAGGCCGTGCACGACGAACGGGTCAACCACGAGGCGCAGGAGGCCGCCTGGCGGACCCGCTGGCACGAGGATGAGCCGGACAGCACGCCGGGTGAACGGCCGGACAGCACGCCGGGTGCGCCGCTGCAGGGGTCGGACAGCCCGCCCGGCGCGTCGTAGGATCAATGCCAGCGTCGCAGTGCACCCGGCAAGGAGACCGCCGAGGGCATGGAGGCGCGGGACAGCATGGGACACACGTGCACCCCGATTCCACTCCGGCCGACCGCCTGACCGCGCTCGGCCACCAACTCGTAGAGATCCACCTCTGGCTCCTCGACGAGCTCGACCAACTCCGGGCCGGCCTCGACGCCGGGCCGCCGGCCGACGCCGGTCCACCCGCAGGCTCGGGCCGGCTCGCAGACGGCCGGCTGCGCAACCTGCGTACCCACTGCCTGAGCTTCTGTGCGGCGCTGACCCGGCATCACACCGGCGAGGACGCCGGCGCGTTCCGGGTGCTCGCCGACGAGGCACCCGAGCTGCGGCCCGTGCTGGACAAGCTCAGCCGGGACCATCGCATGGTCGACTGGATCGTGCGCCGGATCGAGGCGCTGGTCGCCGATCCACCGGTCGACGACCCGGCAGCCCTCGACCGGGTACGCGTCGAACTGGACGGTCTCTCCGCCATCCTCGGCTCGCACTTCCGCTACGAGGAACGCACCCTCACCGCCGCCCTCGACGCGCTCGGCACCCGGGCCGGCAACACCGAGGAACTGCTCGGGGTGACCCCACCGCCGGACTGGTGACCCCACGGACAGCACCGGGACGGGCCGACGGCACGACAGGCGGGAGCACCGGGCCGGGCGGACAGCCCGAACGGGCGCGCGGCAGACTCCGGCCGGGAGAGCGGGCGGTGATTCTCCGGTTGGCAGAATCCGGGCGTACGGGATGGCCGGGACGGCCCTCGACGGCGAAGCTTGCCCGGTGACCGTCTTCTCACTCCAGGCCACCCCGACCGATGCGGCGAGCTGGATCGCGCTCGCCCGCCGGGCCGAGGCGGCCGGCTTCGACGCCCTGCTCGCCGCCGACCACCCGGGCGCCGTGACGTCCCCGTTCGTCGCGCTCGCCGCCGCCGCGCCGGTGACCACCACGATCGGGCTCGGCTCGTACGTGTCGAACCTGGGCGTCCGGGAACCGATCCTGCTCGCCGCCGACGTGTCCACCCTCGACCTGCTCTCCGGTGGCCGGGCCCGGCTCGGCGTCGGCGCCGGGCACACCCCGGCCGAGTGGGCCGCCGTCGGCCGGGTACGCCCCGACGTGGCCGGCCGGGTACGCCGCTGCGTGGCCGTCGCCGAGGCGGTCCGCGCCCTGCTCGACGGCTCCCCGGTGACCGTCGACTCCCCCGACCTGGTCGCCCGGGAGGCCCGGCTGACCTCGCCCCGACCCGTGCAGGACCGCATCCCGCTGACCATGGGGACCGCCAACTCGACGCTGCTGCGCTGGGCCGGCGCGCACGCCGACGTGGTCGGGTTGACCGGCTTCGGGCGTACCCTCGCCGACGGTCACCGGCACGAGGCGCGCTGGCGGACCGACCAGATCGAGGCCCAGCTCGCGCACGTCGCCGCCGGCGCGGTCGGCCGGGACACCCCGCCCGCGCTGGAGGCGCTGGTGCAGACGGTGGTGGTCACCGACGACGCCGGGGCCGCCGCCGCCGAGCAGGCCGACCGGGTGGGCCTGACCGTCACCGAGCTGCTGGCCACCCCGTTCGTGTTGATCGGCACGGTGGACGAGATCGTCGCGGCGGTCGCGGCACACCGGCGCCGCTGGGGCGTCACCCGCTTCGTGGTACGCCGTGACGCCCTCGACCCGCTCACCCCGGTCCTGACCCGCCTGCTGCGGTGATGCCCTGGTAGAAGCGGATCTTCTCGCGCAGGTGGTCGTACTGCCGTTGGAGCAGCCTCAACTGTTCCTCGACCCGGGCGGCGTGCTGTTCCAGCAGCTCCTGCCGCGCGCCGATGGTGTGCTCCCCCGCGCGGGACAGCTCGGCGTAGCGGCACATCTCGGCGATCGGCATACCGGTGTCGCGCAGGCAGCGGTAGACCAGCAGCCAGCTCAGGTCCTCGTCGGTGAAGACCCGACGGCCACCCGAGGTGCGTCCGATGCCGCTGAGCAGGCCGATCTTCTCGTAATAGCGCAGGGTGTCGAGGCTGAACCCGCTGCGCCGGGCAGCCTCCGAGGGCGGATACATGACCCGGATCCTAAGGCTTGACCTGGAGCGCACTCCAGGTTGAAGACTTGTCGGCATGACGATGACACGGACTCTGGGCCGCAGCGGAATCGAGGTCGGCGCGATCGGCATGGGGTGCTGGGCGATCGGCGGCCCGCTGTGGGGCGACGACGGCCAGCCGTTCGGTTGGGGCGAGGTGGACGACGACGAGTCGGTCGCCACCATCCACCACGCCCTAGACCTGGGTGTCACCCTCTTCGACACGGCGAGCAACTACGGTGCCGGGCACAGCGAGCGGGTGCTGGGCCGGGCGCTGGCCGGCCGGCGGGACCGGGCGGTGATCACCACCAAGTTCGGCAACCGTTCCGACGAGGCGACCCGGCGGGCGCTCGGCGTCGACGCCAGCCCGGCATACGCGGTGGCCAGCCTGGAGGGGTCGCTGCGCCGGCTCGGCACCGACCATGTCGACCTCTACCTGCTGCACCTCAACGACCTGCCGGCGTCCGCCGCTCTCGACCTGGTCGACACCCTGGAGGGCCTGGTCACCCAGGGCAAGATCCGCGGGTACGGCTGGAGCACCGACAACCCGGAGTCGGCGCGGGTGTTCGCCGACGCCGGGCCGCACTGCATCGCGGTCGAACACGACGAGTCGGTGCTGAACGACAATCCGGAGCTGCTCTCGGTCTGCGACGCGTTCGACCTGGCCAGCCTCAACCGGGGGCCGCTGGCGATGGGCCTGCTCACCGGGGCCACCCGCACGGTGGGCGCGGACGACGTGCGGGGGCGGGCACCGGAGTGGCTGGTCTGGTTCCGCGACGGTCGGCCCACCCCCGAGTGGTCAACCCGGGTGGAGGCGATCCGGGCGGCGTTGACCTCGGACGGCCGTACCCTCACCCAGGGGGCGTTGGGCTGGTTGCTGGCCCGCAGCCCCCGGACGCTGCCGATCCCCGGTTGCCGGACGGTGGCGCAGGCGCGGGAGAACTTCGCCACCCTCGCCCTCGGCCCGCTGCCGGCGGACGCGTTCGCCGAGGTGGAGCGGCTCCTCGCCGACCTGCGTCCGGTCCCCGCCGGCTGAGTCGGCCCGCGTCGGCGCATCCGGATCCGTCCGCGTGCCCGAAGATGGGGGTATGCGGATCCTGATGGCCGGTGCGTCCGGCTTCCTCGGCACCCGGTTGGTCGACCGCCTCACCGGCGACGGGCACCAGGTCACCCGGCTGGTCCGGCGGCCGCCGCGCACCCCCGACGAACGGCGGTGGGACCCGGCCGCCGGGCAGCTCGACCCGGCCGTGGTGGCCGGGGCCGACACGGTGGTCAACCTGGCCGGGGCCGGGGTCGGCGACAAGCGGTGGACCGACGACTACCGCAGGGTGATCCGGTCCAGCCGGGTGGACAGCACCACCACGCTGGCCGTCACCATCGCCGGGTTGCCGGCGGCCGACCGGCCCGGGGTGCTGCTGAACTCCTCGGCGGTCGGTTGGTACGGCGACACCGGCGACCGGGTGGTCGAGGAGGACGCCCCGGCGGGTGAGGGGTTCCTCGCCGACGTGTGCCGGGTCTGGGAGGCGGCGACCCGCCCCGCCGAGGACGCCGGGGTACGGGTGGTGCGGCTGCGGACCGGTCTGCCGCTGCACCGCGACGGCGGGTTGCTCAAACCGCAGTTGCTGCCGTTCAAGCTGGGCATCGCCGGCAGACTGGGCAGCGGGCGGCAGTGGCTACCGTGGATCTCGCTGCGGGACTGGCTGGACGCCACGGTGTTCCTGCTGACCGCCGGGGAGGTCGCCGGCCCGGTCAACGTCGTCGGCCCGAACCCGGTCACCAACGCCGAGTTCACCCGGGAACTGGCCCGCCAGCTGCACCGCCCGGCGATCGTCCCGATCCCGGCGCTCGCCCTGAAGGTCGCCCTGGGCGGCTTCGCCCAGGAGGCCCTGACCAGCACCCGGGTCCTCCCCGCCGTGCTCACCCGGACCGGCTTCGGGTGGACCCTCCCGGCGCTCCCCGCCGCCCTGCACGCCGCCCTCACCGACTGAGCAGGTGGGTGGCGGGGGTGCGCCCCGCGCCTACTGGCCGGTCGGCTGCTCAGCAGCCGACCACCCAGTTGGCGGGGGCGGTCTGCTTCAGGGTGCTGGTGTAGAAGGTGTTGTAGAGGCCCATCCGCTGGTTGCTGCCCAGGGCGTAGGCGTAGCCACCGGACTGGTAGGCGCGGCCGGCGACCACGTGGGCGTAGTTGCTGGCGGTGACACAGGTGGGCGCGGGCGTCGCGGTGGGGGTCGGGCTCGCGGTGGGCGGGGTGGTCAGGGTGGGGCTCGGCGTGGGGGTGGTGCCGCCGTCGAGGCCGAAGAACCGGGCGTCACGGTACGTCGAGCAGATGGTGTCCAGGAAGTACGAGGTCGCGGTGCCGCACTGGTCGGTGCCGGCTCCCGGGTCGACCGGGGTGCCGTGGCCCATCCCGGCGACCCGGTACAGCCGGACGGCGTCGTCGCCGTACACCTCCAGGCTGGTGCCGGCGGGCAGCGACGAGGTGCTGGTCGGGGTCTGCGACACGCCGAGCACGTCGGTCCACTGGTCGCGTGACTCGACGGCGTTGGCCGGCACGACGGTGCTGTCCGAGGTGCCGTGCCAGATCGCCACCCGGGGCCGCCGGCCGGTGTAGCCGGAGTAGGCGGCCCGGACCAGGTCACCCCAGGCCGCCGGGGTCCGGTCCACCCCGCTGTACTGGCAGACGCTCGTCGACGCCGGCGGCGAGCAGCGGTACGGCAGTCCGGCGATCACCGAGCCGGCGGCGAACACCTCGGGGTAGGTGGCGAGCATGACCGCGCTCATCGCCCCGCCGGCCGACAGCCCGCTGACGAAGACCCGACTGCCGTCGAGCCCGTAGGTCGAGGTGGCGTGGGAGACCATCTGGCGGATCGACAGGGCCTCGCCCTGCCCTCGGGTGACGTCCCCCTCGGTGAACCAGTTGAAGCAGGTCAGGGCCTGGTTGGCGGTGGACTGCTGGGGCACGATCAGGGCGAACTTCCACAGGTCGGCGTACTTCTGCCAGCCGGAGTCGGCGACGTAGCCGGCGGCGTTCTGGGTGCAGCCGTGCAGCAGCACCACGGCCGGCGCGCCGGCCGGCAGGCCGTCCGGGCGGTACGCGTACATGGCCAGGTTGCCCGGGTTGCTGCCGAAGCCGGTGACCTGGGTCAGGGTCGCGGCCTGGGCGGGTGCCGCCGCGGTGACCAGGGCGGTCGCGGCGAGCACGGTCGCGGCGAACGCTCCGGCGAGCCGGGTGAGCGGGGAGGAACGGCGACGCATGACGGCCTCCTGTCGACAATGTGGACCGGGTCACCCCGAATGGCCGCGACGTTACGTCCGTGTTGCGAAGTGGCGACATGGCCGCCGTTCACACATTTGTCCTCGCCGATGTAGCGGTCGACCGGGCGGTTCCCGCCCGGCGTCGGGGTCGCGGGTCCGGCCGGTGGGTCCAGTTCCGGTTGGTAACGTCCGCTCCGTGCCGACCTCCCCGACCCTGGCCGCCGACCAGCCACCCACCGCCGTGCCGGGCACCGGCCGGGGGCGACGGGCCGACCTGATCGTGGTGATCGTCGCGGTGGCGCTGGCGGTCTGGGTCACCAGCGGGCTGTGGCGCGACCCCAACCAGCGGGCAATCACCGTGAACTCCAGCGACCAGGCGCTCTTCGAGTGGCTGCTCGCCTTCGGCGGACACGCGGTCACCCACGGGGAGAACCCGCTCTTCACCCACCTGCTCAACGTGCCGGACGGGGTGAACCTCGCCGTCAACACCTCGATCACCGTGTACGCGGTGGTCTTCGCGCCGTTGACGTACCTGATCGGACCGCCGGCGACGTTCCTGGTGATCCTCACCCTCAACCTGGCCGCCACCGCGCTGGCCTGGTACTGGCTGCTCTCCCGGCACCTGGTCGGCAGCCGGCTCGCGGCGGGCGTCGGGGCGCTGTTCGTCGCCTTCTCCCCCGGCATGGTCGCGCACGCCAACGCCCATTTGAACTGGACCGCCGGCTGGCTCGTGCCGCTGCTGGTGGCGGCGGTGTTCGCACTACGCCGACCCGGGCGCTGGTGGCGGGGCGGGCTGGTGCTCGGTGTGCTGGTCGCGGTGGCCTTCTCGATCGCCGCCGAGGGGCTGTTCTTCACCGCCCTGGCGATCGCCGTCTTCCTCGGCGTCTGGGCGGTGCACCCGGCCCGCCGGGCGCAGGCCCGCGCCGCGCTGCCGGACTTCCTGCGCGGGCTGGCGGTGACCGCGCTGGTCGCCGGGGTGCTGCTGGCGTACCCGCTGTGGCTGCACTTCGCCGGGCCGCAGCGTTTCCACGGCACCGGCTTCGACCCGGTCATCCATTCGGAGGACATCGCCGCGTTCGGGGCGTACCCGGGCCGGTCGCTGGCCGGGGCCGCCGGGCTGGACACCTCGCTGGCGCCCAACCCGACCGAGGAGAACAGCTTCTTCGGGCTGCCGCTGCTGCTGCTCACCGTGGCCTGCTTCGGACTGCTGTGGCGACGGGCCAGTCCCGGCCGGCGGGCCACGCTGACCGCGCTCGGGGTCACCGCGGTGGTCTTCGCGGTGCTCTCCTGGGGGCCGCTGGCGCAGTGGAACGGGCGACGTACCGGGCAACTGCTGCCCTTCGGGGTGCTGGACAACCTGCCGGTGGTCAACGCCGCCCTGCCGTCCCGGCTGGCCCTGGTCGTCGCCCCGGTGATCGGGGTGCTGCTGGCGTACACCGTGGACCGGTTGCGGGCGAGGCCGCCGGGCCGGACGGCGGCCTCGATGTGGGCTGTGGGTTTCGCGGCGGCGTTGCTGCCGCTGCTGCCCACCCCGCTGCTGACCAGCGTCCGCCCGCCGGTGCCGGAGTTCGTCACCGCCGGCACCTGGCGGCAGTACGTCTCACCCGGCGGGGTGCTCACCCCGATCCCGCTGACCCTCGACGTCACCCCCGACGGCCAGCGCTGGCAGGCGTACGCGCTGGCGCACCGGCAGGGTGAGTTCCGGCTGCCCGCCGGCTTCTTCCTCGGCCCCGGCGGCCCGGACGGGCGGGGTCGGATCGGCCCGCCGCCGCGCACCTTCGACACCCTGATGGACCAGGCCGGCCGGACCGGGCTGGTGCCGATCGTCACCGAGGGCAGCATCCGCCTCTCCCGGGCCGACCTCCGCTACTGGGGGGTCGAGGCGGTCGTGCTCCCGGACGAGGTGCACGGGGCCAAGTACGACCTCGACGAGGACGCCCTGCGCCGCACCGCCACCGCGCTGCTCGGCGAGCCACGCCGGGTGGACGACGTCTGGCTCTGGACCTTCCCCGCCGGCTGACCGTCCCCGCCGGCCGGCCCTTCCCCGCCCGCTGGCCGTCCTGCCCCCTGGCCGACGCGACGAGGCTCACGGGTCGGGTCACGGGCGGGCGGGGCTAGGGTGGTGGGGTGAGCGTGACGACTTCCGGGGTGACCGCCGTCCGGGCCGGTGTGGTCGACTACCCGGCCGCATGGGACGAGCAGCGACGGCTGCACGCGGAGGTGGTGGCCGGCGAGCGTGGCGACACCGTGCTGCTGCTGGAGCACCCGAGCGTCTACACCGCCGGCAAGCGCACCGAGCCGTGGGACCGGCCGATGGACGGCACGCCGGTGGTCGACGTGGACCGGGGCGGCAAGATCACCTGGCACGGTCCGGGGCAGCTCGTCGGCTACCCGATCGTCCGGCTGCCCGACCCGGTGGACGTGGTCGCCTACGTCCGCCGCACCGAGCAACTGCTGATCGACGTCTGCGCCGAGTTCGGGCTGACCGCCGGCCGGGTCGAGGGGCGCAGCGGGGTCTGGGTGCCCGATGACGACCGGGGCCCGGCCCGCAAGGTGGCAGCCATCGGCATCCGGGTCGCCCGTGGCGTCACCCAGCACGGCTTCGCGATCAACTGTGACTGCGACCTGTCGTACTACGACCGGATCGTGCCCTGCGGTATCGCCGACGCCGGCACCACCTCGCTCACCGCCGAGCTGGGCCGCCCGGTCCCGGTGGCCGACGTCCTCCCCGTGGTGGAGCGGCACCTGCCCACCCTGCTCGGCTGAGCCGGTGCGGATCGACCTCGTCACCCTCGTCGTCGCCGACTACGACCCGGCCATCGCGTTCTTCACCGGGATCCTCGGCTTCGAGCTGGTCGAGGACGCGCCGTCGCTGACCAACGACGGCCGCCCGAAGCGGTGGGTGGTGGTCCGCCCGCCCGGTGGGCAGACCGGCATCCTGCTGGCCCGCGCCGACGGCGAGCGGCAGGAGGCGGCGGTCGGTGACCAGGTGGCCGGCCGGGTCGGCTTCTTCCTCCAGGTCGACGACTTCGACGCCGTCCACCGGCGGATGGTCGACGCCGGCGTGGAGTTCGTGAAGCCGCCGCGCACCGAACCGTACGGTCGGGTGGCGGTGTTCCGGGACATCGCCGGCAACCGCTGGGACCTTCTCGGCACGGCCTGACCCCGCCGCCCCTGTTGCCCCTGTGGCCCCGTCGAGCCGTCGCAGATCCACCGCGACCGGCATCCGCCAGGCTGCTGCCCCCTCCCACCCCCGGCCGTACCGACTTCCCCACCGCTGACCGCGTGCCCCGGTCAGGCCGCTTGCCTGACCGGGGCATATGCGGGTGTCAGGCCCGACGCCCGGTGGGCGACCAGGCAGGCCGGCACGGCAGGCGGCCGACCGCTTGCCAGCATCCTCGGCACGCCACCCCAGCCCGACCCAGCCAGCCCACCCAGCCCGGCCCGGCCCGGCCCGGCCCGAATCGACCAGGCCCAGCCCAGCTCGGCCAGGCCAGGCCCAGCCCGGTCGCGCGGAGGCTCGGCGGCTCAGGGGGTCAGCCGGTGCAGGTCGCGTGGGAAGGCGGTCACCTCCCGGACGTTGGCCGCACCGACCAGCCGGGCCACGAACCGCTCCAGACCGATCGCGAAACCACCGTGCGGTGGCATCCCGTGCCGGAACGCGTCGACGTACCCGGTGTAGGGCCCGACCGGCTCGCCGCGTGCCGCGAGCGCCGACAGGTAGTCCTCGTGGCGGTGCAGCCGCTGCCCGCCGGTCACCAGCTCCACACCGCGAAAGAGCAGGTCGAAACCGTTCGAGTACGCCGGGCGGGCCGGGTCGGGATGGGTGTAGAACGGCCTCTTCGCCATCGGGTACCCGGTGACGAAGAGGAAGTCCGAGCCGTGTGTGGTGCGCGCCCACTCCCCCAGTCTCCGCTCGTGGGCGGGAGCCAGGTCCGGTTCGTCGGGGGGTGCGGCGGCGATCCGCAGGGCCTCGGTGAAGTGCACGGCCGGGATCTCGACCGGCACCCCGGGCAGGGGCAGGCCCAGGGTCGCCACCGCGCCACCGGCCCGCCGGGCCACCTCGGCGAGCATCCCGGCGAGGGTGTCCCGCAGCACCGCCATCACGTCCCGGTGGTCGACGACGAAGCCCAACTCGACGTCGAGCGAGGTGTACTGCGCCAGGTGCCGGACGGTGTCGTGCGGTTCGGCCCGGAACACCGGCCCCACCTCGTAGACCCGCTCGAACACCCCCACCATCAGCTGCTTGTAGAACTGCGGCGACTGGGCCAGGTAGGCGGGCCGGCCGAACCAGTCCAGGGTGAAGACGTTCGCCCCGCTCTCGGTCGACGTGGCGACCACCTTGGGGGTGTGCACCTCCACGAAGTCGCGGGCGTCCAGGGCTGCCCGGAAGCCGGCCACCGCCGCCGCCGAGATCCGCAGCGCCGCCGAGCGGGTCGGGTGACGCAGCGCCACCGACGCGTGGTCGAGCTGGGTGGGCAGGGTCGCGGTGAGCACCGGCCGGTACAGGTCGAACGGGGGCGGCACGGCGGGTGGGCCGAGTGGTCGTACCGTCGGGTGGGTCAGCTCGACCCCGGCGGGCGCGGTGCCGTTCGCGGTGGCCGTGCCGACCACCTCGACCACCGTCTCCTCGGGCAGGGCCGTCACGGCGGCCCGGACGGCCGGGTCGGTGACCACGACCTGGGTCAGGCCGGCGGCGTCCCGGACGATCAGGAAGGCCACCGACTTCAACAGCCGGCGGCGGTGCACCCAACCGGCGATCCGCACGGTCTCGCCGACACGGGTGGGCAGGTGGGAGGACAGGATGCGTTGCACGGCGTTACCTCCTCGATCGATCGCAACGCGATCCCCGGGAGGTGTGGGCGAGCGGGAACCTCGCGGTGCCACCACACCTTCGCCCCCGCCGAAGCCGGGGCCTCATTCGTCGCCTTTTCACCGGGGCCAGCCGGGCGGGCTCTACTGGGCGCGTGGACACGCCGTTCTTCCCGCGGCTCGGGAGGGTCTTCGCGCCCCGGCGTCAGACCGCCTTCCAGCAACCGGCGGCTCTCTGCACTGGCGGATCGGGGCGGTACTCGGCTCCGTCACAGCTCTGCCGGCACGCTAGCACCCGCCCCGGCGGCGTGTAACGCACTTTTTCGGCCCTCCGGTGTCCGGTGTCACAAGACCCGCGACGTGACGCCGGTCGCCCGACGTGCATCGATCGCCGCCGTCGGGCGTAGGCTCGTTTTTGTGACGATCGAGCACTCCGCGCCGACCAGCCAGCAGGCAACGCGCTCCGCGACGGTCGCCCCCGAGGGGCGACGGATGCTGCGGATCGAGGCGCGCAACGCCGAGACGCCGATCGAGCGCAAACCGCCGTGGATCAAGGTCAAGGCCAAGATGGGGCCGGAGTACACCGAGCTGCGCGGGCTGGTCTCCCGCGAGGGACTGCACACCGTCTGCCAGGAGGCCGGCTGTCCCAACATCTACGAGTGCTGGGAGGACCGGGAGGCCACCTTCCTCATCGGCGGCGACCAGTGCACCAGGCGCTGTGACTTCTGCCAGATCGACACCGGCAAGCCAGCCGAGTTCGACGCCGACGAGCCCCGCCGGGTCGCCGAGTCGGTCGCCACGATGGGGCTGCGCTACGCCACCATCACCGGTGTGGCCCGCGACGACCTGCCCGACGGCGGCGCGTGGTTGTACGCCGAGACCGTCCGGCAGATCCACGCCCTGCGCTCCGGTTGCGGCGTCGAGCTGCTGATCCCCGACTTCAACGCCGTCCCCGAGCAACTCGCCGAGGTGTTCGGCGCCCGGCCGGAGGTGCTGGCGCACAACGTCGAGACGGTGCCCCGGATCTTCAAGCGGATCCGGCCGGCGTTCCGCTACGAGCGCTCCCTGGACGTGATCCGGCAGGCCCGCGCCGACGGCCTGGTCACCAAGAGCAACCTGATCCTGGGCATGGGCGAGGAACGGGCCGAGGTCTCCCAGGCGCTGCGCGACCTGCACGAGGCCGGCTGCGAGCTGATCACCATCACCCAGTACCTGCGCCCCACCCCCCGGCACCACCCGGTGACCCGCTGGGTCAAGCCGGAGGAGTTCGTCGAGCTGCGCGAGGAGGCCGAGGAGATCGGCTTCGCCGGGGTGATGAGCGGGCCGCTGGTGCGCTCGTCGTACCGCGCGGGGCGGCTCTACCAGCAGGCCCTGACGGCCCGTCAGGACGCCACGGTCACGGTCGGCTGACCCCCGGACGCCACCGGGCCACGCCCCAGGATTCCACCGGCCACGGCGGCGACCGCCGGGCATTCGAGTGTGTCGATCTTCCCAGACGTCGGCGACGCCCGCAAGGGGCAGCCAACCGATGATCCGGGTCGACCCGTGGGCACTCCCCGAGCAGGGCGAGATCGTGTTAGATTCCGCCAGCCCCGACCCTCAAATCATCGATGGTGGTGTCTTTAATGGCGCAGCCGCACACGGTTGTTATCGGCGCCGGCCCGGCCGGCCTGACCGCCGCGTACGAGTTGACCCGTAGACACGCCCCGGTGGAGGTCGTCGAGGCCGACGACGTGGTCGGCGGGATCAGCCGCACCGTGGAGCGGGAGGGCTGGCGGTTCGACATCGGCGGGCACCGGTTCTTCACGAAGGTGTCCCGGGTCGAGGCGTTCTGGCACGAGTTGCTCTCCGACGACGACTTCCTGCTGCGCCCCCGGATGAGCCGGATCCACTACCAGGGACGGCTGTTCGACTATCCGCTGCGGGCCGGCAACGCCCTGAAGAACCTGGGGGTGCTGGAGGCGTCCCGGTGTGTCGGGTCGTACCTGTGGGCGCGGGTGCGTCCGCCGGCCGACCAGACCCACTTCGAGGGCTGGGTGTCGGCCCGGTTCGGGGCCCGGCTGTACCGGATGTTGTTCAAGACGTACACCGAGAAGGTGTGGGGCATTCCCGCGACGGAGCTGCAGGCGGACTGGGCGGCCCAGCGGATCCGCAACCTCTCCCTCGGTGCGGCGATCCGCGGTGCGCTGCTGCCCAAGCGGGGCGGCAACGACGTGACCAGCCTGATCGAGGAGTTCCGTTACCCCCGGCTCGGCCCGGGGATGATGTGGGAGCGCTGCGCCGAACTGGTGGTCAAGGCCGGCGGGACGGTCGATCTGGAGACTGCGGTACGCACCGTCCACCGTGCGGACGACCGGGCGGTCGCGGTGACCGTCGACGGCCCGGCCGGTGAGCGACGGATCGCCGCCGACCACGTGGTGTCCAGCATGCCGATCTCGGCCCTGGTCCGGGCGATGGACCCGCCCGCCCCGGCGGCGGTGCGCGACGCCGCCGACCTGCTGCGGTACCGGGACTTCCTGACCGTGGCGCTGGTGGTGCCCGCCGAGGCCAGCTTCCCCGACAACTGGATCTACGTACACACCCCGGGGGTGAAGGTCGGCCGGATCCAGAACTTCGGCGCCTGGTCGCCGGAGATGGTCCGTGACGGCGGCACCTGCCTCGGCCTGGAGTATTTCGTCAACGAGGGTGACGAGCTGTGGTCGACCCCCGACCCGGAGCTGGTCGCCTTCGGCACCGCCGAGCTGGAGCGGCTCGGCCTGGTCAGCCCCGGCTCGGTCACCACCGGGTACGTGGTGCGGATGCCGAAGGCCTACCCGGTCTACGACGAGGGCTACGGCGAGGCCGTCGAGGTGATCCGCCGCTGGCTGGCCGAGGCCGTACCGAACGTGCACCCGGTGGGTCGCAACGGCATGCACCGGTACAACAACCAGGACCACTCGATGCTCACCGCGATGCTGACGGCGGAGAACATCCTCGACGGCACCGACCACGACGTCTGGTCGGTCAACGTCGAGGAGGACTACCACGAGGAGGGCGGCACCGAGAGCACCGGCTCCGCTCGCAGCGGCACCGGTGAGAGCGGCACCGGTCGCGCCGCCCCGGTGGTGCCCCGCCCGCGCACCGCACCACCGGCCGGGGACCGCTCGCCCACCGGCTGACCGCCGCCCGGGGGGTGCTGCCGACCGCACCACCGGCCGGGGATCATCCGTCCCGGCGGGGAGCACTAGACTCGGCGGCATGGCAAAGCCCCAGGAGAAGGTCTCGTTCGGCCAGCGGCTGAAGCAGATCGGGATGGTGTTCAAGTTCACCGCCAAGCAGGACAGGTGGTTCGCGCCACTGGCCGCCGGGGCGGTGCTGATCCCGCTCGCGCTCACCGTGGTCGCGGTGATCCTCTGGGGCTGGCTGTGGTTGCCGATCGGCATCCTGTTCGCCCTGCTCGCCGTGCTGATCGTGCTCAACCTGCGGTCCAACAAGGCGATGATGAACGCCGCCGAGGGGCAGCCCGGCGCGGCGGCGCAGATCATGGAGAGCATGCGTGGCGACTGGCGGGTCACTCCGGCGGTCAGCTCCACCACCCAGATGGACATGGTGCACCTGGTGATCGGCCGGCCCGGCGTGATCCTGCTCGCCGAGGGCAACCCGCAGCGGGTCCGGGGCCTGCTGGGCCAGGAGAAGCGCCGGCTGGCCAAGGTGATCGGCTCCGCGCCGCTGCACGACTACGTGATCGGCCAGGGCGAGGGTGAGCTGCCGATCCGCAAGCTGCGGATGACCCTGATGCGGCTGCCGCGCACCCTGAACGGCAAGGACGTCAACTCGCTCGACAAGCGGCTCAAGGCGCTCACCGCCCGCCCGCAGATGCCCAAGGGCGCGATCCCGAAGAACATGCGGCCCCCGGGCCGCGCGTTCCGCCAGACGCGGGGCCGCTGACCCTACCGCCGGACGCGGCACCCCTACGCCGCTCGGCCTCGGAGGCCCGCGCCGTCCCACGGCCGGCCACTCGCCCTCCGCGCCTACACCTCCGCGCCCCTGCCCACCCGCGCCTGCCGCGCCTGCCGCGTGATCCCGCCGCGGAAGAGATCAACCACGTCATGACCGCGCTCGATCGTTGCTGTAGTGGCATCCGACTGCCGCGAGACCACTACAACAAGGACAAACCGTTGCGTTAACGCCGTGGGCGGCTGGTCAACCCGGGACAGGAAGTGCCCGATCGGGGAGCGGGGTGGGCCCGCTCGGCGATCATGGAGTGGTGGTGCCGACTTTGGGGTTTTTACGGGCGTTCTGTTCCCCGCCACAACTCCATGATCGGCGAGGCAGCGGTGGTTGACGAACAGCCGTTCCACCTAACGCAACGGTGTTGACAACAAGGATCGAGCGCGATCATGCAGCGGGGCGACGCGGGCATGCAACGGACGACGCGGGCATACGACGGCGATGGGCGATGGGGGCATGCAACGGGCGACGGGCCGACGGGCGACGGGCGACGGGGCGACCGGGGCATCCGACGGGCCGATGCGGTCAGGGCGGCCGGGTGCGATCGCGCGGTGATCCGGCGCGAACAGGTGGTCCGGTGTGATCAGCCGGTGGTCCGGGGGGCGTCGGCGATGACCGCGCCGGTGAGGCGGTCGTGCAGGCCACGGCGCTGCTCATCCATGATCAGGGGTGGTACGACCAGGGCCAGCAGCAGGCCGCGCAGGAGCGCCCGGGGTATCCCCAGCCGACCGCCGTCGGACCAGTCGAGGCAGCGCAGCCGGGTGATCCACATGCCGGGGGTCTGGGCGAAGAGGCCGAGGAAGAAGCCGTACTCGACGACGAGCACCACCACTGGGGCCCAGCCGTCGCGGACCGGGTCGGCGAAGAAGTTTGACACCAGCAGGCAGAGCACCCAGTCGATCACCAGGGCCCCGAACCGTCGACCGAGGCTCGGCGGGGTGAAGGCGGGGTCGGCGGCGGGCGGCACCGGTGCCGCAGCGGGCGTACTCGTCACGACGGTCAAGGGTAGTCAGCACCGGCCCGACGCCGACCGGGGGCTGACCGGGCCGACCGGTCACCAGGTGGACGGGCAGGGCGTTCCAGCAGTTTATGCAAATTCGGTCTAATCACATCGAATGGCGATACAGTGCTCCAGCCGGTATCGTCCGAACGGACAACCGGGTGGGTACTGAGCGGCGCAGATGACGCTCCGCTAGCGGCGTAACACGGCAGAAACATTGGAGACACGGGCGAGCAACCCCACGGTCATAGCGTCGCCAGAGCCCAGCCACCGGAGTGGACGTGCCAGGAGGACGTGTGTTTGCCAATCCCGAGGAACTCCTGCGATACCTCAAGAACGAGGACGTAAAGTTCGTCGACGTACGTTTTTGTGACCTGCCCGGCGTGATGCAGCACTTCAATCTGCCGGTGGAGTCCTTCGACGACAGCGTCTTCACCGACGGTCTCGCGTTCGACGGTTCGTCGATCCGCGGTTTCCAGGCGATCCACGAGTCGGACATGCTCCTGCTCCCGGACGTCGCGACCGCCTTCATCGACCCGTTCCGCACGCAGAAGACCCTCGCGCTGAACTTCTTCATCCACGACCCGTTCACCCGGGAGGCCTACTCCCGGGACCCGCGCAACGTGGCCAAGAAGGCCGAGGCCTACCTCGCCGCCAGCGGCATCGCCGACACCGCGTACTTCGGTGCCGAGGCCGAGTTCTACATCTTCGACTCGATCCGCCACGAGACCTCAGCGCACCAGTCGTTCTACTACATCGACTCGGTCGAGGGCGCGTGGAACACCGGGCGTGAGGAGGTCGGCGGCAACCGCGGCTACAAGACCGCGTACAAGGGCGGTTACTTCCCGGTGCCGCCGGTGGACCACTACGCCGACCTGCGTGACTCGATCGTGCGTCGCCTGGTCGACGGTGGTTTCACCGTGGAGCGGTCGCACCACGAGGTCGGCACCGCCGGCCAGTCGGAGATCAACTACCGGTTCTCCACCCTGCTGCACGCCGGTGACCAGCTCCAGCTCTTCAAGTACATCGTGAAGAACGAGGCCTGGGCCAACGGCAAGACGGCCACCTTCATGCCGAAGCCGCTCTTCGGCGACAACGGCTCCGGCATGCACACCCACCAGAGCCTCTGGCTCAACGGCGAGCCGCTGTTCTACGACGAGACCGGCTACGCCGGCCTGTCGGACATGGCCCGCTGGTACATCGGTGGCCTGCTGCACCACGCCCCGTCGCTGCTGGCGTTCACCAACCCGACGGTCAACTCGTACCGTCGGCTGGTGCCCGGCTACGAGGCCCCGGTCAACCTGGTCTACTCGCAGCGCAACCGCTCCGCCTGCACCCGCATCCCGGTCACCGGCAGCAACGCCAAGGCCAAGCGGGTCGAGTTCCGGGTGCCGGACCCGTCCAGCAACCCGTACCTCGCCTTCTCGGCGATGATGATGGCCGGCCTGGACGGCATCAAGAGCAAGATGGAGCCGCCGGCCCCGATCGACAAGGACCTCTACGACCTCCCGCCGGAGGAGTGGGGCGACGTCAAGCAGGTGCCGGGCTCGCTGCCGGAGGTGCTCGACGCGCTCGAGGCCGACCACGACTACCTGCTCGACGGCGGCGTCTTCACGCCCGACCTGATCTCCACCTGGGTCGGCTGGAAGCGGGCCAACGAGGTCGACCCGGTGCGTCTGCGCCCGACCCCGCACGAGTTCGCCATGTACTTCGACTGCTGAGGTCTCCCTCGACGGTCACGTTCCACCGGCCCCGCACCGCACCGACCAGCACCACCAACACCAGGGCGGTCACCACGATCGCGCCGGGCGCCTTGCTGTACCGGGCGACGGTGGTGCCGTCGGGCAGGGTGAGGAAGGATGCCACCGCCGCGGGCAGCACGAACCAGGTGGTCCGGGTCGCCGACACCGCGAGCACCAGCAGCGGCCAGGTCACGTACCACGGGTGCAGGACCGGGGCGAGCAGCACCGTCGCGGCCAGCGCGGCACCCGCCGCGAGCAGGGTGACCCGGGGCCGGGCCGCCGCCAACCGGTGCACCCGCTGCCGGACGTCGTTGAGCCGACGCAACGCCGTCCACGCCCGCCACCACAGCAGCGCCAGCAGCACCGCCAGCACCAGCAGGCCGACCGCCCGGGTCACCGGCACCGCATCCGAGCGTCGGCCGACCCACTCACCGACGTAGTCGACCACGAAGCCGACCGCCGTCGGTGGCGACGTCCACTGCTTCGAGTCGCCACTGCGGGCCAACCCGCCCACCCAGCCCAGCCCCAGCCCGGACAGCGCCGAGGCAGCCGCCAGGGTGACCAGGACCGCCCCGGCCAGCCGGCCGCCGTCGCGCAGCAGGGCCCGGAGGGTGTAGCGGCCGTGCACCGCCGCCAACGCCGCGAACGGCAGCACCACCACCGCTGTCGCCTTCACCGCCACCGCCAACCCGAGCAGCAGCCCGGCCACGAGCAGCGCCCGCGTCCGACCGGGCGACCGGACCAGCACCAGCAGGCCGAACAGGAGCAACCCGAGCATCACCGCGTCGTTGTGCGCGCCGGCCACCAGGTGCACCCCGACCAGCGGGGAGGCCAACCCCAGCCAGGCCGCCCGGCGGGTGGGCACCCCGGCGGCGCGGGCCAGGCCGGGCAGGCAGAGCGCCGCCAGCAGCACCCCGGCCACCGCGTACAGCCGCAGCACGGCCAGGGTGCCGACCAGGGTGCCGCCGAGCACCGCGGCCAGCGCGGCCAGCAGCACGAAGACCGGGCCGTACGGGGCCAGGGTGTCCCGCCAGATCGGTGCCACCGAGTCGACCCACGGGCAGCCGGCCACCGCCACCCCCACCCGGTACGGGTCGTGCCCGGCCGCGTACGACCAGCCCTGGCAGGCGTACGAGTAGACGTCCCGGCTGGCGAGCGGTGGGGTGACCAGCAGCGGCAGCGCCCACAGCCCGGCGGTGACGTACGCCCACCTGGTCGACGGGGCACCGGCGCGCAGCGCCCACCAGGCGCCCACCATCAGCGCCGTCCCGACCAGCCAGCAGCACACCGCGGCGGGGCCGTACGGTGCCCGCCACGGGCCGGTCGGCGGTACCTGAGGCAGCACCCCGCCCAGCCAGCCGGCCACGCCGAGCAGCACCGCTCCGGTCAACCCGAGGTAACGCGCCGAACGGGCCCGCCCTCCGGTCGGCACGCCCGGTCCGGTCACCGGCCATCTCTCCTCAGTCGGCGGTCGAAACCGACGGTTCAGTCGGCGGTCGGATCGGTAGTTCAGTCGGCGGTCGAATCGGCGGTGGTGGGCCGCCGGTCCGCCCGAGCCGACCGTACCAACCGGACGGCCACGACGATCACCAACACCGTCATCAGCGGGGCGCCGGGCAGCTTGGTGAACCGGGCCAGCCCGGTGCCGTCGGGCAGCACCAGGAACGCCGAGATCAACGCCACCAGCGCGAACCACCTGGTCGTCCGGCGGGTCGTCGCGGCGAGCACCGCCATCGGCCAGAGCCAGTACCAGGGGTGGAACAGCGGGGCGAGGGCCACCGTCGCGACCAGGGCCAGGCCGGCGTGCCAGAACGGGTCCCGGGTGCGGGCCCGCCACCACAACCAGACAAGCAGCACCGCCAGCACCATCATGCCGATCGCCCGGGTCACCGGCAGCGCGTCGACGTCCGCGCCGAACAGCGCCGCCACGTACCCGGCGGTCTGCCCGACCGCGGTCGACGGCGACGTCCAGGCGATCACCAGGCCGCCCTGTTCCAGGCCGGCGATCCAGCCGAAGTCCAGGCCCGCCGCCAGGGTCGCGCCGACCACCGCGACCAGCGCACCGCCGGCGACCGGCAGTCCGTCGCGCAGCATTCCCCGGATCCGGTACGGCCCGGCCAGCGCGGCCAGCACTGCGAACGGCACCACCACCAGGGCGGTCACCTTCACCGCGCCGGCCAGGCCGAGCAGCACCCCACCGGCCAGCAGCGGCCAACGCCGCCCCGGGTGGGTCGCCACCACGGCCAGGCCGGCGGCCAGCAGACCGATCATCAGCGCATCGTTGTGCGCCCCCGAGACCAGGTGTACGCCGACCAGCGGGGAGGCCAGCGCCAGCCAGAGCGCCCGCCCCACCGGTACGCCGCAGCGCCGGGCCAGCACCGGCAGGCAGGCGGCGATCAACACCACCCCGAGCACCGCGAGCAGCCGGAACAGGGCGATGTTCACGGTCAGCGCGGTGTCGGTGTCGAGTGACCCGGTGGCCCGGACGATCGCCCCGGCGATCATCACGAACAGCGGCCCGTACGGTGCGGGGGTGTCCCGCCAGATGTAGGAGATGGTCTCGATCCAGGGGCAGGGCAGCGCCGACACCCCCTGCTCGTACGGGTTGATCCCGGCCACGTAGCTGGCGCCCTGACAGGAGTACGCGTACACGTCCCGGCTGCCCAGCGGCGGCGCGAACAGCAGCGGCAGCACCCAGAGCCCGGCGGTGACCAGCGCCCACCGGGTCGACGGCACCCGGTCGCGCAGGGTCCACCAGGCCCAGGCCAGCAGCCCGGTGCCGACCAGCCAGAGGATCAGGATCAGCGGCCCGTGCCGGCTCTGCCAGATGCTGACCGGGGTGGGGCGCAGTTCCCCACCCGGCAGCGCACCCCCGAGGTACGCGGCGATGGCGAGCAGCACCGAGCCGAACAGACCGAGCCAGCGGGACAGGTGGTGAGGCACGTCCGCCATGCTGCCAGTACCGTGGTCGCGGACCGGAGGTGGGCATGCGGGGCAACAGGGTGGTGGGGTCGGCCACCGGTTTCGCCGTCGTGCTCGCCGGGGTGTGGCTGGCGCTGCCCCGACTGGGTTCCGACCTGTCCGCCCAGGTGGCGCGCGCCGACTTCTTCGCCGCGCACGGCTTCGCCCTGGTCGACCTGCGTTGGTACGCCGGCATCCAGCCGTTCGGCTACAGCCTGGTCTCGCCGCCGCTGATGGCGACCCTGGGGGTACGGGTGACGGGCGCGCTGGCCCTGGTCGGCTCGGCCGCCGCGTTCGCCGCCCTGCTGGCACGCACCGGTGTGCCCAGGCCACTGCTCGGCAGCCTGGTCGGGGTGCTGACGATCACCGGCAACCTGGTCTCCGGCCGGGTCACCTACGCCCTCGGGGTGGCGTTCGGGCTGGCCGCCCTGCTCGCCCTGACCCTGCCGACCGCCGATGCCGCACCCGACGCCCGGCCCACCGCCGATGCCGGACCCGGGTCGCCCTCGACCGGCCCGGGCGGACGCTGGAACCGGTCGACCGGCTCGGGCCGACTGATCCGTCGGGGCGGGAACCGGGGCGGTCAGCAGCGCGACCAGGTTCGTCACCCTGGTCAGCAGGTTGGCCGCCGGGCCTGCGGCGGGCGCTGGGCCAGGCCGACCCTGGTGGTGGTCGGCGCGTTGCTGGCCTCGGCGACCAGCCCGGTGGCCGGTCTGTTCGTCGGCCTGGCCGGGGTGGCGTTGCTTGTCACCCGCCGGTACGCCGACGGACTGCTGCTCGGAGTCGCGGCAGCGGTGCCGCTGGCGGTCACCGGGCTGCTGTTCGGCGAGGGCGGCTGGATGAACATCAGCAGCACCGACACCCTGCGGTCGGTCACCGTCAGCCTGCTGGTGGCGGCGCTGGTGGCGTACCGGCCGCTGCGGGTGGCGGCGTTGCTGTCGGCAGCCGGGGTGTTGGCGGCGGCGCTGGTGCACACCCCGGTCGGGTTGAACGCGACCCGACTGGTGACCATGTTCGCGCTGCCGGTGCTGGCCGCCGCCGCCCGCCCACCGACCTGGCTCACCGCCCGACTCCCCACCGCGTTCCGCCTGACCCCCCGGGCGATCGCCCCGGCCCCGGTAGGCGGACCGGCACGCACCGAGCGGAGTTCCGAGGGCGGGCAGACGTCCCGGGCCGGTGGGGTGGTTCTGGCGGCGTTGTTGGCGGTGGTGTGCTGGTGGCTACCGCCGGTGGTGGCGGCCGACCTGCGCAGTGCCGACGATCCGACCGCCGCCCGGGCCTACTTCGACCCGCTCGCCGCGGAGCTGGGCCGGCGCGGGCTCACCGGTCGGGTGGAGGTGCCACCGACCCGCAACTACTGGGAGGCCGCGCAGCTCGGCGAGGTGCCGCTGGCCCGGGGCTGGCTGCGCCAGGTCGACATCGGCCGCAACCCGCTCTTCTTCACCACCGTCCCCGGGGCCACCGGCACCGGAGTGCCGTTGACCGCCGACAGCTACCGGGCCTGGCTGGACGGGAACGCCGTGCAGTACGTCGCCGTCCCGGACGCGCCGCTGTCCTGGGTGGGCCGGGCCGAGGCGGAGCTGGTCGGCGCGGGGTTGCCGTACCTGACCGAGGTCTGGTCCACCCCGCACTGGCGGTTGTACGCGGTGACCGACCCGACTCCGCTGGTCGCCGCACCCGGAGAGCTGGTGCGGCAGGACGGTGCCACGCTGACGTTCCGGACCGCCGCCGCCGCCCGGGTCCCGATCCGGGTACGGCACAACCGCTGGCTGACCGCCTCGGACGACGCCACCGTCACCGCCGACGGCACGTGGACCCTGGTCACCGTCCCGCGCGCCGGCGTCTGGACCCTGCACGGCTGACCCGCCACCGCCGCCGCCGATCCGGCCGGGCACAGCCACCCCACCCGTTCCATGATCGTGCTCGATCCACGATGCAGTGGCCACCCAAGCGCCGAGCAGGCCACTACAACAGTGATCGAGCAGGATCTTGCTCGGCACCGCCCCGGCGACGGGTCGGGGAGGGGCGGGCGCGGACGTGCAGCCGCTCCCCCTGCGGCCCGAAAAGACTGAGAATCTCCGCCGGAGCGTCGTACGGGTTACCGAACCAGTGGGGCGTACGGGTGTCGAACTCGGCGACCTCACCGGAGTCGAGGGTGAGATCGTGGCCGCCGAGCAGCAGCCGGACCCGACCGGAGAGCACGTAGAGCCACTCGTACCCCTCGTGCACCTGCTGGGTCGGCTCCCCCACCGGCACCCCGGGCGGATAGATCATCTTGTACGCCTGGACGCCACCCGGGCGACGGGTCAGCGGCACGATGGTGACGCCGTGTCGGACAACCGGCCGGCGGTGCACCCGGGGGTCCCCGATCTGCGGCGTACCGACCAGGTCGTCCAGCGGCACCCGGTGGAAGCGGGCCAGGGCGAGCAGGAGTTCCAGGGTGGGCCGCCGCCCGCCGGACTCCAGCCGGGACAGCGTGCTGACCGAGATCCCGGTCGCCGTACCGAGCTGACTCAGGGTCACGCCACGCTGCTGGCGTAGGGCGCGCAGGCGCGGCCCGACGGTGGTCAGCACCTCGTCGGAGCCGGCGTCTGCCGTCCCGCCCGGCACCACCCACTGCCCCTGACCCTGCCCGCCCCCCTGAGCCGGCCCGGGTTCCGCTTCCTGATCGGTGTGGTCTTCGGTCACCGCACCAGTTTGCCATTCCGGCAACGATGTTTGGCAGCATGGCGATCCGGGGGGGACGATCCGGGGCGTCGGTGGGACGGACCCGCCGTGAGGAGGCAGTGACCATGGCGTACCCGGTGGTGCACGACGTGGTGGTGGTCGGCGGCGGCGCGGCCGGGCTCAGCGGCGCGCTCGCCCTGGGCCGGTTCCGCCGCGACGTGGTGGTGGTGGACGGCGGTGCCCCGCGCAACGCCCCCGCCGACCACGTGCACAACTTCCTGACCAGCGAGGGTGTCCCGCCCACCGCCCTGTACGCGACCGGCCGCGCCGAGGTGGCCCGGTACGGGGTGGCAGTGCTCGACGGCACGGTCACCGCCGCACACCCCGTCGACCCCGCACACCTGACCGACAGCGCCGGTCCGGCGCGGTTCGCGGTGACCCTGGCCGACGGCAGTACCCTGCACGCCCGGCGGCTGCTGGTCACCACCGGCCTGGTCGACGAGTTGCCCGACGTGCCGGGCCTGGCCGACCGGTGGGGTCGGGACGTGCTGCACTGCCCCTACTGCCACGGTTGGGAGGTACGCGACCAGGCCGTCGGGGTGCTCGCCACCGGTCCGATGGCCGCCCACCAGGCGCTGCTGTTCCGTCAGCTCACCGACGACGTGGTGGTCTTCACGCACACCGCCGGGCCGTTGCCCGCCGACCAGGCGGAGAAGCTGGCCGCCCGGGGCGTCACTGTGGTCGACGGCGAGGTGGCGGCGGTGGAGGTCACCGCCGACCGGCTCACCGGCGTACGGCTGCGTTCCGGCCCGATGGTCCCCCGGGAGGCGCTGGTGGTGGCACCCCGGTTCGCCGCACGGGCCGCCGTCCTCACCGGCCTCGGGCTGGGCACCGAGGACTTCGTCGTCGGCGGGCACGCCTTCGGCGACCGGGTCGCCGCAGACGCCACCGGCGCGACCGGGGTGCCCGGGGTGTGGGCGGCCGGCAACGTCACCGACCCGCAGGCCACCGTGATCGCCGCCGCCGCCGCGGGCCTGAAGGCCGCCGCCGCGCTGAACGCCGACCTGATCGACGAAGAGACCGACCGGGCCGTCGCCGCGCAACGCACGACGAACGACGCGGACCCCGACCGGACGGCGGCCGCGCAACGCACTACCAACGACGCGGACCCCGACCGGACCGTGGACGAGGAGACCGCCCGGCACTGGGACGAGCTGTACCGGGCCCGGGAGCAGCAATGGAGCGGGCGACCGAATCCGCATCTGGTCGACGTGGTCGGGGCGCTGCCGCCGGGCACCGCCCTCGACCTGGGTTGCGGCGAGGGCGGCGACGCGGTGTGGCTGGCCCGGCAGGGCTGGCGGGTGACCGCGGTCGACGTCTCCGGCACCGCGTTGGCGCGGTCGGCCGCCGCCGTGACGGCCGCCGGGGTGGCGGCGCTTGTCGACTTCCAGCGGCACGACCTGGCCCGGACCTTCCCGGCCGGGGTGTTCGACCTGGTCTCGGCGCAGTTCCTCCAGTCGCCGCTGGAGTTCCCCCGGGCCGAGGTGCTGCGGTCCGCGGCGCGGGCGGTCGCCCCGGGCGGACGGTTGCTGGTGGTCGAGCACGGCGCGGTGCCGCCGTGGGGCAACGCCGCACATCACCACGTGCGGTTCCCCACCCCGCAGGAGAGCCTGGCCGACCTCGACCTCGATCCGGACGGGTGGCACGTCGAGCGGCTGGACGCGCCACAGCGGCAGGCCACCACCCCGAACGGCGAGACCGGCACCCTGATCGACCATCTGGTGCTGGTCCGCCGCCGGTGACGGGCCCGGCCTGGAGAGCCCGGCCTGGAGAGCCCGGCCGGGCCACCACACCGACGTCGGGCTCAGCCCTCCAGGACCCGCTGCATGGCGGCCCGGGACCGCCGGGCGGTGCGCAGGTAGTCGTCGAGGAACTCCCCCGGGTCGTCCGCGCCGAGCAGCCGCACCACGCCGGCCAACTCCACCCCGTGCCGGGGGAGCTGGTCGCCGGCCCGCCCCCGGACCAGCATCAGCGCGTTGCGGACCTGCGCGGCGAGGGTCCACCCGGCGGCCATCGCGGCGGCGTCCGCCGGGTCGACAAGCTTGGCGTCCCGCGCCGCCGCGAGAGCGTCGAGGGTACGCGTGCCGCGCAGCTGCGGGTACGCCCCGGCGTGCCGGAGCTGGAGCAGTTGCACCGCCCACTCGACGTCGGCCAGGCCACCCCGACCGAGCTTGGTGTGGGTGGCCGGGTCGGCGCCCCGGGGCAGCCGTTCGTTCTCCACCCGGGCCTTGATCCGCCGGATCTCGACGACCTGCTCCCGGGTCAACCCGTCGGCCGGGTAGCGGACCGGGTCGATCATCGTCTCGAACTCGGTGCCCAGGTCGGCGTCGCCGCAGACGAACCGGGCCCGCAGCAGCGCCTGCGCCTCCCAGACCCGCGACCAGCGGGCGTAGTACTGGGCGTAGGCGGCGAGGCTGCGGACCAGCGGTCCCTGCCGTCCCTCCGGGCGCAGATCGGCGTCGACGCCGAGCGCCGGGTCGGGGGCCGGGGCGGCGAGCAGCCGGCGTAGTTCCTCGGCGATGGCGTGCGCGGTGGCGCTGGCCGTGCTCTCCGGCGTCCCGGCCGGCGGGTCGTAGACGAAGAGCACGTCGGCGTCGGAGAGGTAGTTCGATTCGTACCCGCCGAGCCGGCCCAGACCGATCACCGCGAACCGCAGGCCGGGCAGCTCCGGTTGGGCGGCCCGGACGGCGCGCAGCGCGGCGGAGAGGGTGGCGTCGGTGACGTAGGACAGCCCGGTGCCGACCCGGGTGACGTCGGCCAGCGGGCCGGCCGGTGCGCCGCGTTCGGGGCGCGGGGCCAGCCCGCCGGCCCGGCTGAGCACGTCGGCGCAGGCGATCCGGACGAGTTCCCGCCGGCGCAGCGCGCGTACCGCCCGGGTCGCCTCGACCGGGTCGGCGTGCCGGGCGGCGGCGGCGGCGAACCCGTCGCAGAGCACCTCCCTGGGCCGGGGCGTCAGCTCGGTCTCCTCGGCCAGCAGCCGCAGCGCCTCCGGCTCCCGGGCCAGCAGGTCGGCCGCGTAGCGGGACGACGACAGCACCCGGGCCAGTCGGCGGGCCACCGGGCCCGAGTCACGCAGCAACCGCAGGTACCACGGGGTGCTGCCGAGCTTGTCGGAGACCTGCCGGTAGTTGAGCAGCCCCCGGTCCGGTTCGGGCGCGTCGGCGAACTCGCTGAGCAGCACCGGCAGCAGGGTCCGCTGGATCGCGGCGGTCCGGCTGACCCCGCCGGTGAGGGCCTGGAGGTGCCGCAGCGCCCCCGCCGGGTCGGCGAAACCGAGGATCTCCAGCCGGTGCCGGGCCGCCTCCGGGGTGAGCCGCAGCCCGTCGGCGGGCACCCGGGCCACCGACTCCAGCAGCGGCCGGTAGAGCAGTTTGGCGTGCAGCCGGCGTACCTCGGTGGCGTGGGCGACCCAGTCGGCGCGGAAGCTCTCCACGGCGCTGCGGCCCGGGATGGCGGCGTAGCCGAGCGCGGCGGCCAGCCAGCGCAGTGCGGCCGGCTCGGTCGGCACGGTGTGGGTACGCCGCAGCGCCTGGAGCTGGAGCCGGTGCTCGACGCCGCGCAGGAACCGGTACCCGCGCAGCAGCGCCTCGCCGTCGGCCCGCCCGACGTAACCGCCTGTCACCAACGCGCGCAGCGCCGGCACGGTGCCCGGCACCCGCAGCGACTCGTCGCCCCGGCCGTGCACCAGCTGCAGCAGCTGGACGGCGAACTCGATGTCCCGCAGCCCGCCGGGGCCCCGTTTGATCTCGCGGTCCAGCTCCTTGGGCGGGATGTTGTCGATGATCCGGCGGCGCATGGCGCGCACGTCGGAGACCGCCTCGGGTCGCTCGGACGCCCGCCAGACCAGCGGGGCGAGGGCGTCGATCCACTCGCCGGCCAACGCCAGGTCACCGGCGGCCGGGCGGGCCTTGAGCAGCGCCTGGAACTCCCAGGTGCGGGCCCACCGCTGGTAGTAGGCGAGGTGGCTGGCCAGGGTGCGGACGAGCGGGCCACGGTTGCCCTCGGGGCGCAGCGCGGCGTCGACCGGCCAGGCGACCAGCCCGCAGACGTGGATCAGCCGGGTGGCGACGGCGGTCGCGGCGGGCAGGTCCTCGTCGGTCGCGGCCACGAAGATCACGTCGACGTCCGAGACGTAGTTCAGCTCGTCGCCCCCGCACTTGCCCATCGCCACCACGGCCAGCCGGGGCCGGGACGTGCCCGCCGGCAGCTCGCCCACCGCGATCTCGTACGCCGCCGCCAGGGTGGCGTCGGCCAGCGCGGAGAGCGCCGCCATCACCTGTTCCAGGCCACGCCCGCCGGTCAGGTCGGCCGCCGCGATCCGCAGCAACGCCAGCCGGTACGCCTGCCGCAGCACCGCAACCGGTGCGGTGGCGGTGGTCAGCCGGCCGGCCAGGACCAGATCGAGCCGGCCGTCGGCGGCGGGGGCCAGCCCGTCCGGGGCGGTCCCGAGCACCGTCCACTGCCCGGGGTTGGCGACCAGGTGGTCACCCAGGGCGGAGGAGGCGCCGAGCACGGCGACCAGCCGTCGGCGCAGACCGGGGTCGGCGGCGAGCCCGCTCAGCAGCGCCGACCCGCCCACCGGCCCGGCCGCACCGTTGTCTCCCGCCGTCGCCCCCGGCCCGGTCGCCGTCGAGGCGCTACGGCCCGGCCCGGCCGCGCCGTTGCCGGTGGCGCGGCGTTCGGTCTCCACCATCCGGTGCAGTTGGCGCAGCGCCAGATCCGGGTCGGCGGCCCGGGAGAGCGCGGCCAGCAGGTCGGCCGCCGGCCCGTCGGTGGGCTCCTGCTCGTCGGCCCGCCACAGCCCGAGCCCGTCCGCGCCGAGCAGGTCGGCGGCGCGGACCCCGCCGTCACCCTCGGCGAAGCCGTAGCGGGCCAGGCGTCCCCTGGTCGGTCTGCTCATCTCAGTGCCCGAGCAGCGGCAGGCTGCGGCGGGTGTCGTCGTCCAGCTCGCCGAGGGCGAGGGCGGCGAACCGGACGGCGAACGGCTGCCACACCTCCTCGACGTCGGCCATCACCCGGTCGCAGGCGGCCACCACCAGGTCCTCGTCGTAGCCCAGCTCGGCCAGGAGCGCGGAGTCGCGGGCCCAACCGGCGATCATCGCGGTGTCGCACTCGATGTGGAACTGGAGGCCCCAGGCCCGGTCACCGAGCCGGAACGCCTGGTGCGGGTAGCGGGTCGAGGCGGCCAGCAGGGTGGCGGCCCGGGGCAGCTCGGTGATCTCGTCGGAATGCCACTGGAGCACGTCCGGGATCAGCGGCACGTACCGGAACAGCAGGTCACTCTCGGCGGCATCGCGCCGGCCGACCACCCCCGGGCCCACCTCGGGGCCGGACGGGCTGCGCTCGACCAGGCCGGCGTGCGCGGTGGCGAGCAGTTGCGCGCCGAGGCAGACGCCCAGGGTCGGCACCCGGTGCCGGACCGCCTTGCGCAGCAACCCCTCCAGCTTCGGGAACCAGGGCGCCCCGGGGGTGCCGTCGGGTGCCGGGTAGGCCCGCTGGTCGCCGCCGAGCACCACCAGCGCCACGTATCCGGCCAGGTCGTCGGGGAGGTCGTCGCCGGCGTACGGGCGCAGCACCCGCAGCTCCAGGCCCCCCTCCACCAGCCACTCCCCCAACCTTCGGGGGTCGTCGGTCGGGTCGTTCTCGATCACCAGTGCGGTTCCCACGCCGTCGAGGCTATCGGGTACGTCGACCGCCGCCGGGAACGCCTCGGTCCGCGCGGCGGGGCGACTAGGCTCTGCCGCTGTGATCGACGACGACCCGCCCGTGCTGCGCCCGCCCGTGCTGTGCGAGGGCGACACGGTGCTGCTGGTCTCGCCGTCCGGGCCGACCCGCCCGGAGCGGGTGGCACGCGGCATCGAGCTGTTGACCGGCTGGGGGCTGCGCCCGGTGGTGGCCCCCCACGCGTACGCCCGACGGGGTTACCTCGCCGGGGACGACGCGCTTCGCGCCGCCGACCTGAACGCCGCCTTCGCCGACCCGCAGGTCCGCGGCGTGATCTGCACCCGGGGCGGGTACGGCGCACAGCGGGTGGTCGACCTGGTCGACATGGCCGCCGTCCGGCGGGATCCGAAGGTGGTGGCCGGGTTCTCCGACATCACCGCCCTCCAGCTCGCCCTGTGGCGGGGTGCCCGGCTGGCCGGCGTGCACGGCCCCGGGGCCGCCTGGGTCGACGAGCGGACCCCGCTGCGCTCGGCGGAGTCGCTGCACGCCGCGCTGATGACCACCGCACCGGTCACCATGGCGGCGGTGCCCGGGGAGGAGACCTATCCGGTGCGGGTTCCCGGCCGGGCGGTCGGCCGGCTGCTCGGCGGGAACCTCTGCCTGCTCACCGCCACCCTCGGCACCCCGGACATGCCGGACCTGACCGGGGCGGTGCTGCTCGTCGAGGAGGTGCAGGAACCCCCGTACAAGGTCGACCGGATGCTCACCCACCTACGCCGCGCCGGGGCGCTGGCCGGCCTGGCCGGGGTCGCCGTCGGCCAGTTCACCGACTGCGCCGACGGCTGGGACACCACAGTCGTGGACGTCCTCAACGACCGCCTGGGCGACCTCGGCGTACCGGTCCTCGGCGGCCTGCCGATCGGCCACGGCCCCCACCAACTCACCGTCCCGGTAGGCACCGAAGCCACCCTCGACACCAACACCGGAACCCTCACCATCTCCCCCGCCGTCCAGTAACC
>NZ_JBTMMT010000064.1:0-39957 GCF_055517075.1 Micromonospora sp. DSM 43699 | reverse complement strand
CTTCATGACCGGATTGCGATTTCACGCACTCTTCCCGGCGTGTCGTCTCACTCTCCGCAATCTGATCATGATGGACGCCGGACGGGCCCCCCCCCCCCGGGTGGGGGGGGTGGGGGGGTGGGGGGTGGGGTGGGGTGGGGGTGGGTTATTTGAGGATTAGGCGGTTGGTCTGGTCGAAGACGGAGAGGTCGGCGAGGGTTTCCGGGACCGAGAGGGAGAGCGGGGCGGGGAACTCGTGCGGGTGCAGGAAGGCGGCGTCGGTGGTCTCGTCGGTGACGCGGGTGAGTTCGCCGTCCCAGTCGTCGACCCGGAACGCGGTGGTGAAGATCTGGTAGGTGTGGCCGTACATGTTGGTGTGGGTGCGGTCCGGGCCGGTGTAGAGGGCGAAGGCGCTGACCCGCAGGGCGCGTAGCCCGGTCTCCTCGCGGACCTCGCGGACCGCGCAGTCGGCTATCGACTCGCCGAGTTCCATCGCGCCCGCCGGCAGCGCCCACTGGCCGTTGTCCGAGCGGCGGATCAGCAGCACCCGGCCGGCGTTGTCGCGTACCACGGCACGGGCACCGACGAACATCAGTGTGCGGTCGCCGGCCAGGGCGCGTAGCTGTCCCACGTACGAGTCGGCCCAGGAGATACTCACCCGGACAATCTACGCAGCATCCCCGGGGTGTTCCGGCGTTCCGGGGGTTCCCAACGTGTGACCGGCGACACTAGCTTGTCACCCATGCGCAGCACGATGATGGACGCCCCGCTCCAGGTCTCCCGGATCCTCGAACACGGTGCGACGGTGCACGGCGCGGCCGAGGTGGTCACCTGGACCGGGGCCGAGCCGCGCCGGATGTCGTACGCCGAGGTGGGGCGGGCGGCGGCCCGGCTGGCCCACGCGCTGCGCGACGAGTGCGGGGTGTCCGGCGACGAGCGGGTCGCCACCTTCATGTGGAACAACAACGAGCACCTGGTGGCGTACTTCGCGGTGCCGAGCATGGGGGCGGTGCTGCACACGCTCAACCTGCGGCTCTTTCCCGACCAGGTCGCCTACATCGCCAACCACGCGCAGGACCGGGTGGTGCTCGTCGACTCGACGCTGATCCCGCTGCTGGCCCGGGTGCTCGGCGAGCTGACCACCGTGCGGCACGTGGTGGTGGTCGGCGGGGGTGACCCCGCGCCGCTGCGGGCGGTCGCCGGTGACCGGGTCACCTTCCACCACTGGGACGCCCTGCTGGCCGGCCGCCCCGAGCACTTCGACTGGCCGGAGCTGGACGAGCGGGACGCCGCCGCGCTCTGCTACACCTCCGGCACCACCGGCAACCCCAAGGGCGTCGCCTACTCGCACCGGTCGATCTATCTGCACTCGTTGCAGGTGTGCCTGCCGGAGGGGTTCGGGCTCGGGCCGGGCGACCGGGAGCTGGCCATCGTGCCGATGTTCCACGCGATGTCCTGGGGGCTGCCGTACGCGGCGTTCCTCTCCGGCGCGTCGCTGATCATGCCGGACCGGTTCCTCCAGGCCGCGCCGATCGCCGAGATGATCGCCGCCGAGCGGCCCACCCTGGCCGGTGCGGTGCCGACCATCTGGACCGACCTGCTGGCCCACCTGGATGCCAACGACGTCGACACCTCCTCGCTCAAGGAGGTGATCGTCGGCGGTTCGGCCTGCCCGCCCGCGCTGATGCACGCGTTCGCCGAGCGGCACGGCATCGAGGTGATCCACGCCTGGGGGATGACCGAGATGTCCCCGCTGGGTTCGGTGTCCCGGGCCCCGGCCGGCGCGACAGGCGACGAGGCCTGGCGGTACCGCTACACCCAGGGCCGGATTCCGGCCGGGGTGGCGGCCCGGATCGTCGGCCCGCTGGGCGAACCGCTGCCCGCCGACGGGACGTCCGTGGGCGAGCTGGAGGTGCGCGGCCCGTGGGTGACCGCCCGGTACGTCGGCGAGGACGCCCCCGACCCGGAGAAGTTCCACGACGGCTGGCTGCGCACCGGGGATGTCGGCATGCTCTCGCCGGACGGCTTCCTCTCCCTCACCGACCGGGCCAAGGACGTGATCAAGTCGGGTGGGGAGTGGATCTCCTCGGTGGAGCTGGAGAACGCGTTGATGGCCCACCCGGACGTGCAGGAGGCCTGTGTGGTGGGGGTGCCGGACCAGCGCTGGGGTGAGCGTCCGCTCGCCACCGTGGTGGTCCGCGAGGGTGCGTCGACAGGGGTGGAGCAGCTGCGCGCGTTCCTCGCCGGCGCGGTGGCGCACTGGCAGGTGCCGGAGCGCTGGGCGGTCATCGACGCGGTGCCCAAGACCAGCGTCGGCAAGTTCGACAAGAAGGTGGTGCGTTCGCGGTACGCCGCCGGCGACCTGGAGGTGCGGGAGCTGGCGGGGCCGTAACACTTTTCGGCGACCCGTCGCCGATGGGGTAGGGACGTCACTCCTGAAACATCCCTCCCCAGGGGCGGCCCCGGCGTTCGCACCGCGCCGGGGCCGCCCTTTCCATGCGGGCGACCCGCAATGTCATTGTTGCGAAACTTGCTCGCCTCTGTCCGGCTGATTGCGAAATGTCCTCGGAACTACTGCCCGGCGGTGTCGATCAGGACCTTCCCCACCACCGAGTCCTCCACTGCCTGGTGGGCGGCGGCGGCCTGCGCCAGCGGATAGCGGTGCAGCGGCAGGCCGGCCTTCTCGCCCACCCGTACCGCCCCCTGGGCGACCGCCGCCGCCACGTCGGTCACCGCCTGCGCCTTGGCCGCCTTGGGCTCCGTGTAGACAAGCACGAACTGCCAGCGGGCGTTCGGCACCATCAGCGGCCGGATCGGCAGGGTCAGCTCGTCGCCGCCGTCGTTGGCGTAGACGCAGACCGCCCCGCCGGGACGCAGCAGGTGTACGTCGGCTGCCGCGTTGCGGGCGGCGGAGACCTCGACGATCGTGTGCACCCCGTCGGGTGCGATCTTGCGGACCTCCTCGACCACGTCCTGTTCCCGGTAGTCGATCACGAAGGACGCCCCGGCCGCCGCCGCGAGCTGGGCCTTCTCCGGGCTGCTCACCGTCGCGATGACACAGGCGTCGCCCCAGCGGGCCAACTGGATCGCCGCGTTGCCGACCGCGCCCGCTCCGCCCTGCACCAGCACCACGTGATCGCTCAGCGCCCCGGCGTGCAGCGTGTCCGGCATGTACTCCCCGGCGGTCAGGCAGCGGTGCGCGGTGAGGAACGGAATGCCCAGGCAGGCGCCGAGGTCGAACGAGGCGTCCCCGAGCGGCACCACCTGCCGGACCGGCGCCACCGTGTACTCGGCGGCGGTGCCCCAGGGGCGCTGCCAGGCCGCCTCCCAGATCCACACCCGCTCACCTGTCAGCGCCTGGTCGACCCCCGCGCCGACCGCCTCCACCACCCCCGCGCCGTCCTGCCCCGGGGTCTGCCAGCCGGCCGGCAACGGCCACTGCCGCCGCGCCTTCCAGTCGGTCGGGTTCACCCCGGCCACCGCCACCCGGACCAGCACCTCACCCGGCCCCGGCTCGGGCGCCGGCCGGTCGACCAGTTGCAGCACCGACGGGTCGCCGGTGCGCTCGTACACGATCGTCTTCATCGCCGTCTCCTCAGGCCGCCGGTTTGAGCACCACCTTCGAGTAGCCCTCCTCGCGACTGTCGAAACGCCGGTACGCGTCCGGTGCCGCGTCCAGCGGCAACTCCTTGCTCACCACGAAGCTCGGCGTGGCCCGACCCGCCATGATCAGGTTCCGCAGGTACTCGTTGTAGGTCTTCACGTTGGCCTGCCCGGTCCCCATCCGCAGGCCCTTCTCGAAGAACTTGCCCACCTTGAACAGCAGCTCGCCCTTGCCGGAGTGCTCGTCCGGCGCACCCGGGTCGTTCGCCAGATAGAGGCCGACCACGCCGAGCGCGCCGGTCGCCCGGACCACCTCGACCAGGCTGTTCAGCACCGACGCCGGCTGCTCCGCGCCGCCCGCCCCGGTGGCCTGGTAGCCGACCGCGTCCACCCCGTGATCGGTGCCCACCCCGTCGGTCCGGTCGAGGATCTGCGCCACCGGATCCCCGGCCGAGAAGTCGATGGGCGTCGCGCCTATCGACCCGGCCAGCCGCAGCCGGTCCGGCACCTTGTCCACCAGGAACACCTCGGCGGCACCCATCAGGATCGCCGAGTACGCGGCCATCAGCCCGACCGGCCCGCCACCCATCACGGTGATGTTCTCGCCCGGCCGCAGCCCGGTCATCGCCACCCCGTGGTAGCCGGTGGGGAAGATGTCGGCGAGCATCGCGTAGTCGTTCTCGTGCTCGGTGCCGGGCGGCAGCTTCAGACAGTTGAAGTCGGCGAACGGCACCCGCAGGTATTCGGCCTGCCCACCCCGGTACGGCCCCATCGCCACGTAGCCGTACGCGCCACCGGCGAAGCCGGGGTTGACGGTGAGGCAGAAACCGGTCTTCTGCTCCCGGCAGTTGCGGCAGAACCCGCACGCCACGTTGAACGGCATCGACACCCGGTCGCCGACCTTGATCCCGCGTACCCCGGTCCCGGCCTCGACCACCGTGCCCATGTTCTCGTGGCCGAAGACGATGCCCGGCTCGGCGAGCGTGCGCCCCTCGTACATGTGCAGGTCGGATCCGCAGATCGCGGTCGTGGTGATCTGCACGACCACGTCGTCCGGGTGCTCGATGCGCGGGTCCTCGACGTCGTTGACCGCCACCTCGTGCGGCCCCTGGTAAACCACAGCTCTCATGGTCCCGACGCTAGGCGGCCCGGCCGGGTCGCGGAGGCGGTTTCAGCCGAGCCGGTCCACCACCTCGGGGGTGAGGTCGTGCACCGAGGAGAGCACCACTGCGGCCAGCTCCGCTGCGTCCGGGTCCAGCGGGTACGACCCGTGCGGCACCGCGACCACCCGCATCCCGGCGGCGGCGGCCGAGCGGACCCCGTTGGAGGAGTCCTCCACGGCGGCACACCGGGCCGGGTCCACCCCGAGCCGTTCGGCGACGGCCAGGTAGACGTCGGGTGCGGGCTTGCCCCGGGCGGTCTGCTCGGTCGACAGGGTCACCCGGAAGTCGGCGGTGAGGTCCGCGGCGGCCAGCGCCGCCGCGATCAGCCGGGTCGGCGAGGAACTGGCCAACCCCAGCGGCCACCGCGCGGCCAACCGGCGCACCACCAGGTCGGCGTCGTCGATAAGCGGTACGCGCACCGCGTACCGCCGGGACATCTCCTCGACCACCTCGACGGCGACCTGCGCGGCGCTCCGGTCGACGCCCAGCTCACCGCTGAGGTATTCGGCCCACTCGCCGGTGCTCATCCCCATCAGCCGCCGCTGGGTGTCGGGCTGCCAGGTGCCGCCCCGCGCCGCCACGTACGCCCGGCGCACCTCCTCCCAGACCGGCTCCGAGTCCACGATCACGCCGTCCAGGTCGAACACCACCGCATCCACAGTCACCCCGACATCCTCCCCGACCCCGCCCGACCCCGGTCGCCCGGTGCCGGCAGCGCCCGCCGGTCTCGTGGTGGCCCCCGGTCGAGTCAGCCCTGTTCGTCCTCGTCGGCTGGCGGCTTGGGACGGCGGTAGTCCCGGATGTACGCCTCGACGTCTGACCGCAGCCAGATCGCGCCGGCCTGCAAAATCTGGAAAGGGCGCGGGAAGTACGGCTGCAAGATGATCTGCCTGAACCGCGACCGGCTCACGCCGAGCATGTCAATGATCTCGCCCGGACCGACGAGCGGTCCCGGGACCTCAGGCTCACCCATGCGTTCCGTCAGCTTTGATCATCTTCGTCCGATGGTGGCGTGGGGCGGCGGTGTTCCCTGATCCACTCCTCGACGTCCTCGGCCAGCCACACCTTCATGCCGCGCAGCTCCCGGTAGGGCCTCGGGAAGGTGGGCCGGTTCGCGATCTGCTGGAACCGCGACCGGGAGACGCCCAGGCGTTGGGCGATCTCGTAGGGCCCCATCAGGTCGCCCGGCCCTCGGTCCATGTCCCGCACGTATGCCCCGGTGGGGGTCAGTCCTCGTCGGCGGGGCTGGGGCGGTTCGTGGCGATCCAGGCCCGGACGGCCTTGCCATCCCAGACGCGGCCCATCTTCAAGGTGACGAAGGGGTCGGGGAATCCCTTGCGGCCCACGATGATCGTGGCGCGCTGCTTGCTGATCCCGCCGAGCAGGTCGCGGATCTCATCCAGCCCGAGCAACTCCACAGCCTGACGCTATGGTCTGGCGCACTTGCATCAAACGGTAGCGGGAAAGACAACGTCCTTGGGGGTTGCCCTCGTACAATATCGTGTGATGTGGTGGACCGATGACGAGCCACGGACCTGTTCTGCCTGTCTGGACGTGTGCCGGGTGTGAATCACCCTGGCCATGTCCCACCCGCCGCCGGGAGTTGATCGCGGAGTACGACAACGCTCCGGTGTCCCTCGCCCTCTACCTGGGCGCGCATCTGGTGTCAGCCACGCAGGACATGGGCTGGGCTCCGGCTGGCGCTCTCCACCGCCGGTTCCTCGGTTGGCTGCCCAAGCCCAACCGGTCGGCCCGCCGACTCATGACCAACCAAAGGCCGTGGCCGGGTGGTGAGTCGTGACCGAGCAAGTGGGGGACCTGCGATGACGGCGCTCCGCGCGGGTGACCTGATCCAGGTGACGCGAGCGGCCAGCGTGCAGTTCGTCAAGCCCATCCGGTGCCGGGTCATCCGGGTGCTGGACTGGATCACCTACGACGGCTGGTGCTGGCTCGACGTCTACCAACTGAACGACAAGGGGGATGCCGTGGCCCGACGGTCGATCTTCGTACAGCCGGCGGGGTTGGTCGTCCACCGACGGACCGCCCCCGTGCCGGTCGGGCAGCAGCGGCGGCCCGCATCGAAGGTGCGGCCATGAACTCAGCGGTAGGCGGTGGCCTGGGTGGCGTAGAGGGTGGCGTAGATCCCGTCGAGCCGGATCAGTTCGTCGTGGGTGCCCATCTCGCGTACCCCGCCGTCGCCGATCACGATGATCAGGTCCGCGCTGCGGACTGTGGAGAGCCGGTGCGACACGAACACCGTCACCCCGCCGCTGTCGGCGGCGACCCGGGCCGCGCCGTCGGCATACCGGGCGAACAGCCGGTGCTCGGCCTCGGCGTCCAGCGCCGACGCCGGTTCGTCGAGCACCATCAGCAGCGGGGCGTCGCGCATCATCGCCCGGCCGAGCGCGAGCTGCTGCCACTGCCCGCCGGAGGCGTCCACCCCGCCGTCGGCGTGGCTGCGCCCCAGCCGGGTGTCCAGCCCGTACGGCAGCCGGTCGACGACGTCGCTGTGCGCGCGGGCCAGGCCGGTGCGTACCGCGTCGTCGTCGGTGGCCCGGGGCAGGTCGCCGATGCCCACCGCCAGCCGGGCGGTCAGCTCCGGGCGGGCGTAGTCCTGGAACGCGGCGGTGGTCCGCTCCCGCCAGGCGGCGAGGTCGAGGTGCCGCAGGTCGACGCCGTCGACCTCGATCGCGCCCCGGTCGGGCTCGTAGAACCGGTTGAGCAGCTTGACCAGCGTGGTCTTGCCGGCGCCGTTCTCGCCCACGATCGCCACCGTGCAGCCGGCGGGCAGCAGCAGGTCGACGTCGCGGAGCACCGGCCCGGCCGCGCCGGGATAGCCGAAGGTGACGTTCCGCAGGCGGATGCCCTCCAGCAGGCGTGCGGGCGGGCGCAGCGGGGTGGCCGGCGCGTCGGGCGGCGGCACCGGCTGCGGCACCAGCTCACGCACCTCGTCCAGCCGGCGCAGGGACCGGCCGCTGCGTACGAGCTGCTGGGTGATCGTCACGGCGGCAGCCACCTGCTGGTTGAGCTGCGAGGCGAGCAGGATGGCCAGCACCACGTCGCCGACGTCCGCGTGGCCCCTGATCGCGTCGTGGACGACCAGGACCAGCGCGGCGACGTACCCGAGGCCGAACACGCCCTGCCCGGCCGCGCGCCACCACCCGGCGGCCAGCTCGCCCCGCCAGATCCGGGCGGTGGCCCGCCGCCAGTGCCCGGCGTAACGCTGTTGCAGGTGCCCGACCAGGCCCAGCAGCCGCAGCTCCTTGGCCGAGGCCGCGTCGGTGGTCAGTTCGAACAGGTGCCGGGCCTGCCGGGTGTCGACGATGCTCTCCTCGCGCGCCCGGTCGGCGGCGGCCTGGGCCCGCCGCGCCGCCAGCACCGGCAGGGCGGCAAGCAGCGGCAGCAGCACCAGCGCCGGGTGGACCAGGGTGAGCAGCACTGTGGTCAGCAGCAGGCTGACGGCCAGCGAGCCGCCGGTCAGCAGCGCCTGCAACCCCTCGCCGATGCGCTGCAACTCGTCCTGGGCCAGGGCCATCCGGTCGGCGCTGTCGGGCCGCTCGTGGTGGTCGAGGTACGGGGTGTCGTTGCTGATCCCGATGAGCTGCTCGTCGGTGCTGAGCACGTTGAGCTCGGACACCTCGAAGTAGCCGATGTGGGCGAAGTGCGCGCAGGTGAGCGCCGCGATCGCGGCCACCGCGACGGCCAGGCCGGACCAGGCGGCCGTCCCGGCGTGACCGGCAGCCGCCGCGTTGGTGAGGTGCCGGAGCGCCACCGCGGCCAGCGGCAGCGCGACCGCGTTGCCCGCCATCAGGGCCAACGCCACTGCCATCTTGCGGCGGTCCTGCCGCCACGACAGCCGCATCAGCCCGGTGATCGCCGTCAACATCGCCTCACCCCGGTACCTGTGTCAGCGGGCTGTCGTCGGCGAAGCGCTCCGCCTGGAGGGCGAACATGGCGGCGTACCGGCCGCCCGCGGCAACCAGCTCGTCGTGGCTGCCCTGCTCGACCACCTGCCCCTGGTCGAGCAGGACGATCCGGTCGGCCAGCCGGACGCTGGACAGCCGGTGCGAGATGAGGATCGTCGTCCGGCCCCGGGTCAGCTCGGCGAACCGGCCGAAGAACTCGGCTTCGGCGCGTACGTCCAGCGCGGCGGTGGGCTCGTCGAGCACGAGCACGGTGCTGCCGTGGTAGAGCGCGAACAGGGCACGCGCGATGGCGATCCGCTGCCACTGCCCGCCGGACAGGTCCAGGCCACCCTCGTAGGCCCGGGACAGCACCGTGTCCAGGCCGTCCGGCAGGGCGTCGAGGGTGTCGAGCAGCCCAGCCGCCTCCGCCGCGCGCCGGATCCCGGCCCGGTCGTCGAGGTGTTCGACCGCGCCGAAGCCGATGTTGGCGGCGGCCGAGAGTTCGTAGCGGACGAAGTCCTGGAACACCACGGCGATCCGGCGTTGCCAGTCCCGGGCGGGCAGGTCGGCGAGGTCGACACCGTCGGCGCGTACCGTGCCGGCGCCTGGCGAGTAGAGCCGGGCCAGCAGCTTGACCAGGGTGGTCTTGCCGGCGCCGTTCACGCCGACCAGGGCGGTGCACCGGCCGGCGGGGATGTGCAGGTCCAGGCCGTCGAGCACCGGCCGGGCCGCCCCGGGGTAGCCGAACCGTACGCCTGTGAAGTCGATCGCCGGGGCGACGGTGGCGGACGGTCCGGCCGCCCGGCCGGTGTCGGCCGGTTCGGCGTAGCGGTCCATGGCCCGTTCGAACGCCGTCACGGCCGTCTCGGCGTTCATGCCGTACTGGGTCTGGGTGTCGGAGTCCGGATAGAACTCGCCAAGCCGGATCAGCGCCATCACCGCCTGGAGCACCAGCGCCAGCCCGGCCAGGCCGATCACCCCGTCGGCGGCGCGGGCCCCGGCCAGCGCCAGCACGGCAGCCACCCCGACCAGCCCGACGGCCGTGTACCCCAGGTAGGGCCGCAGGTAGATGCGCCGGCGCTCGGCCCACACCGGGGCCAGCGCGCGGCGGTAGACCTGCCGGTAGCGCTCGGTCAACCAGCCGGTCAGGCCGAAGACGCGCAGCTCCTTGGCGGCAGCCGGGCCCATCGCCAGCCCGCGCAGGTAACGGCTCTCCCGGCGCAGGTCCGCGACGTCCCGGATCACCCGGGCGTAGCGGCGTAGCCCACCGCGCTGGCCGTGACGGAACAGCAGCACCACCACCAGCATCGCCAGCGCCGCCCACGGCCCGAGCACCGCCGCGACCACCACCGTGAACCCGACGACCTGGGTGTACGGCCCGACCAGCGCGATCAGCCCGGCGTACGCCGCCCCGGGGGTGCGGAACGCGAACCGCAGCTCGTGCCCGGCCTCGCCCAGCTCGTCCAGGACCGCCGGGTCCTCCAGCGGGGTGATCTCCCGCGTCGACAGTGACGCGGCGATCAGCCGCCGGTACATGTGCCCGTCGACCCGTCGGGCGAGCTGCTCGGCGACGGCCTTCTGCGCCGCCTCGGCCAGTTGCAGCGCGATCAGCGCCGCACCGGCGACGGCCAGCGGCCACCACACCTCGCCCTGCCCGGCGGTGCCGTGCAGCACCGGCCCGATCCGGCCGACGGTGGTGCTGACGGCGAGCGCGAACCCGACAGGCAGCACCCCCCGGGCCACGCTGAGCGCGAGCGCGACGGCACTCCAGCCCGGCCCGGCGGCGGGGAACAGCCGGGCGATGCGCAGTCGGGCGAGTGCGGCCTCGCGCAGCTGCCCGGTACCGGCGGTGGAGGTGGCCATCGGGGTCAGCCGAAGACCCTGTCCCGCAGCGGCGCGGGCAGGTCCAACTCCTGGACACAGCTGTCCACCGAGACCTGGTAAGACCCGACCACCTCGGGGCTGTCCGCCACGGCCAGCTCCGGCTCGGTGAGGACGGTCACCTGCCGGTCCCGGAAGCGGTACTCGTCGGCGTTGCCGTGCAGGCCGGGCACGACGTACGGCTCCGGCTCGACCGGGTTGTGGATCTTCGACTGGTCGGAGTTGAGATCGCCGGCCGCGCCCCAGCCGGTGAGCATCTCCGGCCGGTACAGGTGGCCGATGCCCAGGCGCGAGAACAACCGCGACACCGTCTCCTCCGGGAGCCGACTGCACTCGTACGGGAAGTGCGTCACCGCCAGCCCCTCGGCCTCGGCGTAACGGCGCATCCGGGCGTAGTTGAGGGTGCTCAGCACGAAGTTCTCCACCACCCGCTCACGGCCGATCTTCCCCTCCCACTTGGCCATCCACGAGTCGAGCGAGGCCCGGGGCTGCCGGTCCAGCACCAGCAGGCGCAGCCGGTCGACCGGCCAACCGGCCTCGATCAGGCAGCGGGCCGGGTTGAACAGCGCCTCGAACGGCACGTACGGCCCGGCCATCTCCTTGGCGAACAGCACCGGCTCGCCGTCGGGCAGCTTCCACGGCGAGCCCTCGCCGCCGGTCAGCGCGAACCGGCCGATGGTCTTGACCGGCTGGTAGTAGGCGGCTGCCCGCGCCATGCCGAACAGGTTGGTCACCGCCGTCGAGCCGACCCGGCAGCGTCCCCAGCCGAGCACCAGCAGCGGGTAGTCGGCCGGGCGCCGACCGGCGAACCCCTCCCGCAGGGTGCGCACGATCTGGGCGGTGACCTCGTCGACAGTGGTGGTGACGACCTGGTAGCGGCCGTCGGGCGGCAGGGGGGTGCCGGTGAGCGCGGCGTCGTCGTCGGCGGCGAGTCGGTGCAGCAGCGGGTACGGGTCGGTCATCGAGGCTCCTTGCGGTGGGGGTGGGAGGGTCAACCGAGGTCCAGCAGTGCGGCGACGTCCCGGACCTGCACCGGTCGCAGCACCGCCTCGGACAGCAGCGTCTCGATGCCCCGCAGCGCCCGCAGGCAGGTGGCCGCGGGTACCCGCCGGGTGTCGGCCAGCAGGTGCAGCGCGCAGCCGCCGGCCAGGTGGGGCATGGCCAGGAAGAAGGTCATGTCGTGGCGGGCGACGGCGGCGATCTGCCGGACGGTGGTGTGCGCGGCCAACTCCGTCAGCGTCGCGCGGTCGGGCGGGCCGGCCGGCACGTCGAAGTCCCGGCCCATCCGGGCGTCGTTGAAGTAGACCGACAGGTCGGCCTGCGCGCCCTCGGCCGCGATCAGGTCGTCCAACGCGTCCGGCGGGTAGGTGGCGTGGAAGTAAGACTCGGTCGAGTCGCGGTAGCAGCGCCGGACGGCGTCGTCGAGGTCGCCGTCACCGACGTCGAAGACCAGCAGCGCGTTCTGCGCGATGCCGGTGGCCAACTCCCGCTGACGGGGGGTGTTCCGGTTGCCCGCGATCAGCTTCACCACGGCCCGGTCCCGGCCGGTCAGCGCCGTCTGGACCAGCAGCGCGGCGGTCAGCACCACTGTGGACGAAGACGCCCCGGTGCGTTCGGCCAGCGCGGCGGCGGCGGTGGCCACGGCGGTGGACTCCATCCGCCAGGTGACGACGGGCAGCGCCTCCCCGTCCTGCTCCGGCCCGTCGAAGATCCGGTGCGGCACGTCGGGCAGGCGGGCCCGCCAGTAGGCAAGCGACTGGTGGGCGCGGCGCTGCCCGGCCGGTGAGGCCTCGTAGCCGGCCTGGTCCACCGGCTGCCAGCCCGGCGCGGGCAGGGTCCGCTCACCGTCGACCAGCGTGCGTAGGTCGGCCAGCAGCAGCTCCAGCGACCAGCCGTCCAACGCCACGTGCGACGCGGCCACGGCGACGGCCTCGACGAGGCCGTCGACGCGCAGCAGCGCCCACCGGACCGGCCACTCCCGGTCCAGCGCGAACGCGGTACCGGCCAGCTCGGCGGCGGCGGCGTCGGCCGCCTCCGGCAGCGCGTCGCCGGTGGTGTCGCGCACCAGCGGCGGGTACGCCCCGTCGGCGCGCAGGTGTTGCCGGGGGCCGTCGGCGTGGTCGGTCATCAGGGTCCGCAGCACCTGGTGCCGCAGCACCAGCTCCGACCAGGCGGCGGTGACCCGCTCGGCCGGGACCGGGGCGGTCAGCCGCAGCACCCGCCTGATGTTGAAGTCCCGGCTGGCCTCCCCGAACCACTGCATGGGCCGGTACATGGCCGCCTGACCCCAGGTCAGCGGCGCGGAGGCGGTGGACGCCCCGGAGAACCGCGCCTGGACCGCCGCCCCGGGCACCTCCGGCCGGCCGACGTCGGTACGGGTCGGCGGCTCCACGGGCTCCACGGTGGACACCTCCGGTGCCCCGGCGGTCGCCGGGTCGTGGCCGTCCACCACGGCGGCCAGGGCACGCACCGTGCGGCGGTCGAACAGGTCGGCGATGCCCACCGGCAGGCCCAGCTCCTCGTCGAGCCGGGTGACGACCTCGACGACCTGCATGGAGTCGCCGCCCAGTTCGAAGAAGTCGTCGTCGACGCCGAGCCGGTCCACCCGCAGCACCCCGGCGACCACGCCCGCCACCGCCGTCTCCAGCTCGCCGCAGGGTTCGACGTACGCGGTGCTCAGCGCGGGCCGCACCGTCGGTACGGCGGGCAGCCGGCGGGTGTCGACCTTGCCGTTCGGGGTGAGCGGGTACTGCGCCACGTACCGGAACCGGCTCGGGACGGACGCCTCCGGCAGCAGCCCGGCGGCGTGCGCCCGCAGCTGCGCCTCGGTGGGCGGCAGCTCGTCGTCGGACCGCAGGTAGGCGACCAGGCGCAGGTCGTGGCCGTCGGGTTCGGCGATCACCACCGCCTCGGCGACACCGGGGCAGCGGCGCAGCGCGTCCTCGACGGCTGGCGGTTCGACGCGCTGACCACGGATCTTCACCTGCCGGTCGGCGCGGCCGAGCACGTCGAGCACCCCGTCCGGTCCCAACCGGCCGAGGTCCCCGGTGCGCAGCAGGCGTGCCCCACCGCCCGCCGGGTGCGGGATCCACCGCTGGGCGGTCAACACCGGCTGGCCGTGGTAGCCACGGCCGACGACGGCCCCGCCCAGGCAGATCTCGCCGGTCTCGCCGAGCGGCACGGGCTGGCCCTCCTCGTCGAGGATGTGCACCTCGGCGTTGGGGATGGGTGCGCCGACCGGCAACCGCCGACCGACCGTACGGTCCGTGCCGATCCAGTACCAGGTGGCGCCGACGGTCTCGCTCATGCCGTAGTGGTTGCCGAAACCGGACTTCGGGCTGTTGCTGATCCACCTGTCGAACTCGGGGGTCAGGTACAGCGGCTCGCTGCCGATCATGACCTGACGGGCGACGTCGTCCACCCCGCCCAGGGCGGTCATCGCCCGCACGTGCGACGGGGTGAGCTTCAGGAAGCCGCACGGCGCGGCGGCGGTCAGCGCGATCAGGTCGTCGAAGGCGACCGGCTCCGGTGCGACCTCCAGCTCCCAGCCCGCGACCAGGGCGGTGAACAGCGTCATCACCGAGCCGACGAAATAGAGCGGGGCGTGCAGCACGGCCCGCTCCTGCGGCTGGAAGGCGAACTCCTCGGCGCACCAGTGCACGTAGTTGACCAGTTGCCGGTGGGTGCCGAGCACCCCCTTGGGTGCCCCGCTGGTGCCCGAGGTGTACATGACGAACGCCAGGTTCTCCACCCGGCAGCCGCCGTCGCCGTCGCCGTCGTCGCCGAGCCGGTCGGGCAGGTCCGTCACGTCGAGTACGGCCGCCGGGTAGCCGGCGGGCACCAGCCCTCGCTGCCCCGGTCCGACCAGCAGCACCGGGTCGCCCGCGTCCGCAAGGATCCGGGCCCGCCGGTCCGCCGGATCCTGGACGGACAGCGGCAGGTACGCCGACCCGGCCGCCAGCACCGCGAGGATCGCCACCACCGCGTCCACCGACCGGGGCAGCAGCACCGCGACCGGCGTCTCCGGCCCCGCACCGTGCGCCCGCAGCACCCGCGCGGTGTGCCGGACCCGGGTCAGCAGGTCGCCCGCGGTGACCTCGGCCCCCGCACAGCGCACCGCGACGCGCCCGGGATCGGCCGCCAGCGCCCGGTCGACGAGGACGTGCAACGGTGCCTGGCCGAAGGAGCGGCGCGGGCCGGTGGCGACCGACCGCACCGCGTCCACCGTGGCCGGCGCCGCCGTGACGGCCCGGCCGGGAACGCCCGCGGTGGTACGCAGTGAGGCGGGCCGCAGGTCGGTCCAGTGCGCGGCGATGTGCGCCAGACACGCCTCGACCGCCCCGGTGAACACCGTCGTCCAGCCGCCCGGCAGGGCCCGGTCGGTCGGCCACACCGAGTACTGGTCCTCGTCGTTGACGACGACGTGGAGCGGGCGGGGGCTCACGCCATCCCGCCGACCGGCTGCGCGGTCGCGGTCAGCCGCTCGACGGGCACGTGCCAGGCGCTCTTCGCATACCAGTCGCCGCCGAACGCGGTGATCGTCGGGGTCCAGCCGTCGTGGGCTTCGGCGTAGCCGGCGATCTCCCGCCAGAGTACGTCCACAAGCGCCGAGTACCGGCAGGCGATCCGCAGGTCGTCCAGGGTGAACGGTGGTCCGTCCATGCGTACCAGCCGGATGTCGAACGCGCCCCGGTACTGCCGTCCGGAGACGGTGAGCGGTTGCTTCCACATCGCCGCGCCGGGCGCCCGCAGGGTGTAACGGACGCGGGCGGTGCTGTGGCCGCCGTGGCGCAGGTCGCCCCACTCGCCGATGTCGGGCACCAGCGGTGGGAAGAAGTAGTGCCGTTGGCGGGGCACCTCGACCCGGTCGAAGTTGCCCGGCACGAAGTGCCAACGGTTGTACATCATCCGTTGCGCGACCTGCCACAGGATGTCGGTGACCGCGTCGGTGGGCAGGTCGACGGCCATCGCGGGGCTGGGCAGCACGCAGCAGAAGAAGTCCGGCTTCTTCAGGCCCGCCACCTCCTCACCGTACTGACCGGCCGGTCCGTCCAGCCGGGACAGGTCGCGGATGCCGCTGGACATGCCGTAGTCGGCGCGGGCATCGACGACCGCGCCCAGCACGAGGCCCTCCAGGATCCGGGTCAGGTCGTGCTCGTCGCCGCTGCGGTGCGCGGTACGCAGTGCGGCGGCGGTGGCACGCCGTACCCAGGCGGCGGGGTCCTCGCCGTCGTCCGGCCCGGTCGGGGCGCCGGTCAGGGCGGGCAGCTCCCGGGGCAGCTCGGTGTGACCGCGCTGCTCCTGCGCCCACGGCAGCAGGTACTCGTCCTTGGCGTAGGTCAGCCCGTTGACCCGCCGGTACCGCATGTGACCGCCGCCGTCGACGCGTTCGACCAGGTCACCGGCGAGCGCGGCCAACTCGGTCAGGGTCGCGGTGCTGAGCTGCCCGGTGACCGGCTCACCGAGCACCCCCAGGTACGCGGCGCAGCGGGTGGTGAGCACCCGCCGCAGGCCGACGGCGCTGAGCTGGCGGCCGTTGAACTCCTCGAACCGGACCGCCCGGCCGGTGCGGAACAGCAGCTGGATGGCGGCCACGAACAGCCGCTCCTCCGGGCTCCAGTCGGCAGGTGGACGGCCGCGCAGCGCGGGCAGCACGCCGTCGCGGATGAGGGTGCTGGACCCGGAGTCGGAACGGGAGAACACCCGACGCCGGACGTAGACCAGGACGGTCTCGACGCGCTCGACCCAGTCGATGACCTCCTCCAGCCGTTCGGCCAGGCTGCCGTCGGCGTGCCAGGTGTGCAGCAGGTGATCGAACTCGTAGCGCTGGTGCTCCTCCTCGGCCTCGGCCGCCAGGCACTCCTCGTCGAGCATCTCGACCAGCCACCCGGGCAGCGCGAGCTCGGCCACGACCTCCTCGGTCGGCAGGTCACCCCGCGCCGGTTCGTGCACGGTCAGCTTGCCGAGCGCCGAGTGGCACAGCACGAACGGGGCGGGCGGCACGTCGACCCCGGGTGGTGTCAGCCGCAGTTCCTGCCGGCCGAGCAGGTGCCGGACGATCGCCTGCTCGCGCAGGGTCAGACCGTCGAAGGCGGACCGGAAGGGCACCTTGCCCGCCATGGTGAGCAGGCGGAGAACCGCCGTCTGGGCGCTCCCGCCGAACAGCTCTGCGGGGTCGCGCACGTCGCGTAGTTCCTGGCTCCATTGGTCGGTCTTCGTACGTCGCACGTTCCTACCTTTCGCGACCGGGCAGGCCGCGGCGTGCGCGGGAGCCGGCTCGCGCGACGGCCACCGTCGCGGTGGTCGAGGGGCTCGTGGCGTCCGGCAGCCGACCTGGAAGTGGAGGGTCCGTGACGGTGCCACGGCGGGTAGGAGACGACATTCCACCCCGACGTGGGAGCGCTCCCGACGCCGCAGTCTTACCGAGGTTAATAGATGTGTCAATATCGCGTCGATGGCCGCGGCGACCGGGTCGATCCGATGGCGTTCGGCAGCGGTCGACCAGCCCACCGTGCGGCTGAACGCTCAGCCCGGTTCGGCGGCCACCACCGGATGACGGGCCGCGACCCGGGCGGTCAGGAGCGCCAGGGCCGGTCAGGAGCGCCGGCCGGTCAGGAGCGCCGGCCGGTCAGGAGCGTCGGGTGGTCAGGAACGCAGGGCGGGCAGCCCGACGGGGTTGTCCGCTGGGATGACTGTGTGACAGGCGCGGGCGACCGGGTCGAGCAGTTCGCGGAGCCGATCGGTGCGGTCCGGGCCGAGGGCCTGCCACGGGCGCGTGGCGGCGCGGTCGGTGGCGTCCTCGACGGCCCGCACACCGGTGTGCCCCGCCTCGGTGGGCTCGCCGTCGCCGGTCAGCCAACCCCGGTCGACCAGCCTGGCCCTGGCCCCGGCCCACTGCTCCGGGGTCCAGCCCCGGCCGAGCAGGTGCTCCGCCGGCCGGTCCACCGCGACCCGGAAGGCCAACGTCTCGACCGGGTCGAGACCGGCGGCGACCAGGGCGGCCACGTGCCCGTCGCCCCGGTGCTCGCGCAGCGTGGTGGCCGCCTGCCAGAGGCGGGCCAACGGGTAGTCGCCGCGCGGCAGGGCGGCGTTGGCCGCGCCGAGCACCCGCCCGCCGGTGTCGGCCCCGACGGCCGCCACCTCCAGCAACTCGGCCGCCTCGGCCAGGTGCGCCTCGGGTAGTTCGTAGGTGAGTTCGGCAAGCGCCTGCACGGCCCCGGTGAGCCGGGCGCGCAACGCCTCCTCGGGGGTGGCCAGCTGCCACACGGCAGGCAGCGCGCGGCTCACCATCGACGGGGCGAAGGTGAAGAAGGCCGCGATCACCGGGGCGGCGTCGACCGGGCCGAGCGGGGCGGCCCGGCCGGCGAAGTAGCCCCGCCAGTAACCGCGCAACCCGATCGCCTCGTGGGCGGCGCGGACCCGGGGATGGAAATAGGTGATCGCGTGCAGGGGTTCGACGTACGTCCACATCAGCCGGGCGGTCTGCCCGGGAACGTCAAGCGCCGGCACGCGCACCTCCGCCGTCGGTGAGGGGTCACCGTGCGCGGACCGGCCGCTCACGGTGACCCCGAACCTACTGCTGGTAGGTGTCGGGCCGGAAGACCCCTGTGGTCTACTGCACCGCCAGCACGTCGACGATGAACCGCAGCGGGCCAGCCGGTGCGCCCGGACGCTGCGGCTTGTCGCCGTACGCCAGGTCGGCGGGGATGTCGAGCTGCACCCGGCTGCCCACGGTCTGGCCCTGCATGCCCTGGTCCCAACCCGGGATGACGTTGCCCTGGCCGAGGCCGAAGCTGAACGGCTCGGACCGCTTCCAGGAGGCGTCGAACTCCTCACCGGTCTTGTACGACACACCGACGTAGTTGACGGTGATCTGCTGGCCGGCCTGGGCGGCCGGGCCGGTGCCCCGGATCAGCGGGGTGGCCTTCAGCCCGGTCAGCTCGCCCTCGCCCTTGGTCGCCTGGGGCTTGGTGCACAGCGCCTGGTCGGCACCCTCGGGCAGCTTGGGGAAGTCACCCGCGCAGCCGACCGGAGCCGCCGCCGGCTTCGGGTCGTCCTTCTCGCCGTTGCGGACCACCACGAACACCCCGACGATCACCGCGATGACGGCCACACCGGCGACGGCGCCCAGCCACGCCTGCCGGCGCTTGCGCGCCTCGGCGGCCTTCTGCGCCGCCAACTGGGCGGCGAGCCGCCGCTGTGCCTTCGTCTCCTGGCCCTGGCCCTGGCCCTCGCCCTGGTCTGCCGGACGGTTCTCCGTACGCTCGCTCACGTCCTCGACTCCCTGCTGATGTGGGTGGCCGGCCCGGCGACCCGGTGCCGTGGCCAGCGCACACGGTACCCGGATAGATGCCGTGGGTGGGCGGTCGCCCGCCACCATGTCCCCGGATGCGACACGGCCCCCCGTTCCTCCCGATTTCCGGCGGGTGCCACGGGCAGGACACCTACCCGTTCCGGCGGCCCGGCGAGGAGCGGGTGATCGTCCGGATCACGCCCACCCAGAAGCTCGGTATGGGCTGATCGACGGGACGGACCCCGGCGGGACGGCTGCGTCGCGCCGGGCGTCGTGGCACCGCGGAGTCGGCCACGGTGGCTCTCCGGCACCCGCCGGGGCACCCGGTCAGGCGCTCCTGCGCGGGGCGGTCTTCTTCTCGGTGGTCTTCTTGGCGGGTGCCTTGGCGGCCTTCTTCTCCGGGGTCTTCTTCGCGGCGGTCTTCTTCGCCGGTTCCGCCTTCTTCGCGGGGGTCTTCTTCGCGGCGGCCTTGCCGGCCGGGGTCTTCTTCGCCGGCTCGGCCTTCGCCCCCGGGCTCCCGGCCGCCTGCTTGGCCGACCGGGCCGACGAGATGGGCGTCGGCTCGCCGGCCCCGCCTGCCGGTGCCTCGCCCCGGGCGACCCGGGCCCGTTCGACGGACGCCTTCAACGCCGCCATCAGGTCCACCGCGGCGGCCGGCGCGGCCTCCTCCTCCGCCGGCTGGACCACCTCGCGGCCCTCCACCTTCGCGTCGATGACCTCCTGCAACGCCGCCCGGTAGTCGTCGGTGAAGGCGTCCGGCTGGAACTCGCCGGCCATCGAGTCGATCAGCGAGGCGGCCATCGCCAGCTCCGGCGGGCGGACCTTCAGGTCCTCGTCCAGGAAACCGAAGTCGGGGGTGCGCACCTCGTCGGGCCAGAGCATCGTGTTGAGCAGCAGGACCCCGTCGCGGACCCGCAGGGTGGCCAACTGTTCCCGCTGGCGCAGCGCCACCTTGACGATCGCCACCCGCTCCGAGTCGGCAAGCGCGTCGCGCAGCAGCACGTACGGCTTGGTGGCGGTCCCCTCCGGCTCCAGGAAGTACGCCTTGTTGTAGAGGATCGGGTCGACCTGCTCGGCGGGGACGAACTCCAGCACGTCGATCGCCCGGGAACTGGTGAGCGGCAGGTCGGCGAAGTCGGCGTCGGTCAGGATCACCATCTCGCCACCACCGAGGTCGTACCCCTTGGCGATGTCGTCGTAGCTGACCTCCTCGCCGCAGACCGAGCAGGTGCGCTTGTAGCGGATGCGGCCGCCGTCGTCCCGGTGCACCTGGTGGAACCGGATGTCCTTCTCCTCGGTGGCCGAGTAGAGCTTCACCCCGATCGAGACCAGCCCGAACGACACCGCTCCCTTCCAGATCGCCCGCATCCCCTGCTCCTCTCCCCGATCTGACCAGGATCGCAAACGATCGAAGCCACCGCACCCGCTTCCGTGCCCAACTACAGTCGGACAGGTGCCCGGCGCGCCGTTGAAGCCGATGCTCGCGATGACCGGGCCGCTCCCGGTGGGTGCCGGCTGGGCGTACGAGTTCAAGTGGGACGGGGTACGCGCGCTCGCCGACCTGGTCGGCGGCCATCCGCACCTGTACGCCCGCTCCGGCGTGGAGATCACCGCCGCGTACCCCGAGCTGGTGACCCTGGCCGAGCAGGTCGACGACGCGCTGCTCGACGGCGAGGTGGTCCTCTTCGACCCGGCCGGGCAGCCCTCGTTCACCGCCCTGGCGGAGCGGATGCACGTGCGGGACCGGGCGAAGGCGGCCCGGCTGGCGGCGACGATCCCGGTCACGTACATGATCTTCGACCTGTTGCGCTGGCGCGGCGAGGACCTGACCGGGTGGCCGTACCACGAACGGCGGGCGGCGCTCGACGGCCTGGGGTTGGGGGCGGCGCGGTGGGCGGTGCCGCCCTCCTTCACCGACGGCGCGGCGACCTACCAGGCGGCCGGCGAGCACGGGCTGGAAGGGGTGATGGCCAAGCGGGTCGGGGCCGCCTACCGACCGGGGGTGCGCTCGGCGGACTGGGTGAAGGTCAAGCTGGAGGTGACAGGCGACTTCGTGGTCGGCGGCTGGCGGCCCGGCGCCCGGAAGATCGGTGGGCTGCTGGTCGGGGTGCCGCGCCCGGACGGGCGGCTCACCTACCGGGGGCGGGTCGGCGGCGGGATCGGCGCGGCCCTGGAACGGGAACTGCTGCGCGAGCTCGAACCACTGCGCGCCGACGGGTCGCCGTTCGCCGGGGACGTGCCGCGCGAGGATGCCCGGGGGGCGATCTGGGTGACCCCCCGGACCGTGGTGGAGGTCAAGTACGGCCAGCGCACCCCGGACGGGCGGCTGCGGTTCCCCCGGCTGCTGCGGCTGCGCCCCGACAAGCCACCCGGGGAGGTCGAGGATGCCTGAACGGGTGCGGGTCGAGGTGGACGGCCGGGCGCTGGACCTGTCCAACCTGGACAAGGTGCTCTACCCGGAGGCCGGTTTCACCAAGGGCGAGGTGATCGACTACTACACCCGGATCGCCCCGGTGTTGCTGCCGCACCTGGCCGACCGGGCGTTGACCCGGATCCGCTTCCCCAACGGCGTCACCGGCGGCTCGTTCTTCGAGAAGAACGCCCCGGCGGCAACCCCCCGTTGGGTACGCACCGAGACGCTGCCCGTCCCCGGGTCGAGCAGGGGCCGGGAGACCATCGACTACGTGGTCGCCGACGACCTGCCCACCCTGGTCTGGCTGGCGAATCTCGCCGCCCTCGAACTGCACACCCCGCAGTGGCGGATCGGCACCCACCCGGATCTGATGGTCGTCGACCTCGACCCCGGGCCGCCGGCATCGTTGCGACAGTGCTGCCAGGTGGCGGTCCTGATGCGCGACCGGCTCACCCTCGACGGGGTGCGGGCCTATCCGAAGACCTCCGGCAAGAAGGGCATGCAGCTCTGCTGCCCCATCGGCGGCACCCAGGACGCCGAGGTCGTCTCCGGCTACGCCAGGCGGATCGCGCAGGAACTGGAGCAGACGCACCCCGGCCTGATCGTGTCGAGGATGGCGAAGAACCTGCGGCCGGGGAAGGTCTTCATCGACTGGAGTCAGAACAACGCGGCGAAGACGACAGTCGCGCCGTACTCGCTGCGGGCGCAGTCGACCCCTGCGGTGTCCACCCCGCTGACCTGGGACGAGGTCGAGGCGGGGGCGGCGGGGAAACGGCCTTCGGCGAAGCCGTACACCGCAGGGGAGGTGTTGCGGCGGGTCGAGAAGTCGGGGGACCTGCTCGCCGCGCTGCTCGACGGCGGCCCCGAACTGCCTGCGGCGTGAACGGCCCTGTGCCACGCCGCAACGGCCCGGCCGCCCCGGGTGAACCGGGTGGCCGAGCCGTCGCATCGGATCAGCGGGCCCCGAAGACCTTCCGGTAGGTGCCGAGGCGCAGCAGCACGGTCTCGCCGGTGGCGTCCAGCACACCGTCGTTGTCGGTGATCGCGTACACCTGACCGTCGCCGCCGACGGTCAGCCCCTCCAGCTTCTCCTGGGTCCAGCCGTCGGTGGCCCGCAGCGCCGGCAGCACGTCCACGGCGAGCGTCTTGGGCAGCACCTGGAGCGGGCCGTCGGCGGCCGGACCGGTCGGCAACGGCACCGTGTAGATCCGCTTGACGGCGGCGGCCGGGCCGTTGAGCTTGTCCCGTTCGATCACGGCGAGCCGGTCACCGACCACGGTGATCTCGGAGAGCCCGATCCAGTCCCCGGGGACGCTGGTGCTCGACAACTGGTAGCCGAACCAGCTCCAACTGTCGGCGGTCACGTCGTACCGGCCGATCCGGACGACGCCTGTCGGGTCGGTGGCGACCTCACGCTGGAGCACCGCCCAGACGATCTCCCGGCCGTGCCGGTCGGTGCCGGCGGCGACCCCCTCGAAGCCCTGCTTGCCCAGCCCGGCGGCGACCTGGGCCGGCAGCGGCACGGTCTGCTCGGTCCGCCCGTCGCCGTTCAACCGGACCAGCCTGTTCTCGCTGCCCTCCGCGCCCTCGACGGCGAGCCAGAAGCCGCCCTGCGGCCGGGCGGAGATCCCCTCCGCGTCGTACCCGACCGGCTTGCCGGCCGCGTCGGTCACGGTCGTCGCGGCGGTGACGACCGCCGGCGACCTCCGGGTGTCGACGGTCAGGATCCGGGTCGGGGTGTACGCGGCGTCGGTGACGCTGTAGAGCTGCTGCGGCCGGCCCGGCACGGCGGACAGCGCGCCGAGCGCCCCCCAGCCGATCGGCGCACCCGACGCGTCGTCGGCCGAGACGATGCTCGGGAAGCCCGGCTTCTGCTCACCGAGCCGGTAGAGCGACACCGAGGCGCGGACACCCACCGAGGCGTCGTCGGTCTCGCTGGAGACAGCGAGCAGGTCCCGGGAGGGGATGGGGAGCAGCCCCTCCGGGCCGTTGGTGGTGGGCAGCACCTGGCGCAGCACCGGGGCGGTGGGCCGGGTGAGGTCGTAGACGGCGACGAAGTTGCTCCGCTCCGAGCCGACGAACGCGTACCGCACGCCGTGGTACTCGGCGATCGCCACCCCCTCCGGCTCGGTGCCCTTCTTCGCGGCCCGGTCGTTGTTGTGCAGCCCGTAGCGGACGGCGAGGCGCTCGAAGGTGTTGCCGGCGTCCCAGACCACCTGGCCGGTCCGGCTGTCGAAGATGGACCAGCCCCGGGTGCCGCCCCGCCAGTCGCCCTCGTTGGCGGTGGCCAGGTAGCGGTCGTTGACCCAGGCCACCGCGTCGGGCTCGCGGGGGACGTCGGTGATCGATCCGGTCAGGTCGATCCGGCCGTCCTTGACCGTGTCGATGCCGTCGACCGAGGCGGTGCCTGCGCTGAAGGCCCGGGTGATCCGGCCGGTGGGCAGGTCCACCAGGACGACGCCGTTGTTCTCCTGGAGGGTGACCGCGAGCTGGTTACGTTCGTTGATCGAGACGTACTCGGGTTCCGGGTCGGTGGGCTCGGTGATCCCGGCGGCGGCCAGCACCGGCAGCGCCCGGCCGTCGGGGCCGGTCAGCGGCACGGTACGCAGCTTCCACCGCTGCGGGGTCGTCTTCCCGTCGAGGTCGATCAGCTGGACGAAACCGGCCGGCGCCTGCGGCAGGTCACCCTTCTTGCGGCCGGGCGGGGTGGCGTCCTCGTCCCGCTCGTTCTCGATGGCGATCGCCGCGTACCGCTCGTCGTGGCTGATCGCGATGGAGTCGGGCTGGCCGCCGAGGTCGATGCTGCGGACCCGCTGCCGGGTGGCCAGCTCGATCACGTCGAGGCGACCGGAGGGGGTGGTGTAGCCGGCGCTGGTGTTCACCACGACCAGCACGTACCGGCCGACGATCGCCACCGAGGTCGGCTCGTCCTCGGCGTCGCCGAGCTGGGCCAGGGCGAGGGTGCCGAGGCCGCGCGGCTGGTCCGGCTTGCCGATGTCGAGAAAGCCGATCCGCCGGGCCGCCGCGTCGGTGTAGACCAGGGTACGGCCGTTCGGGCTGACCGCGGAGATCTCGGCCACCGTCGCGGTGGCCGGGTCCTCGCCCTCGGGCCGGTTCTGGAACACCGGGTAGGTGGCGGTGCGGTCGAAGTTGAGCTTCCGGTCGGGGTACTGCTGCTGGGCGGCGCTCGCGGTGCCCGGGGTGGTCAGGGCGGCCACCGTCAGGCCAGCCACCACCGTCGAGGCCAGCACTCTTCTCGCTGTCACTGCTCCTCCGAATGTCGATTCGGAGGGAGGCTGGCAGGTACGACCGAGCGTAGGTTGACCGTCGGGTGAACGACCGGCGACACGCCGGCGGTGAGCTGGCTCGCCGGCCTCGTCGCTTCGGCCCGTCTTCCCTGGTCGAAGCGGTGGCCGGGCGGGGCCGACCGGGTCACCTGTCGATGACGGCGCCGTTCGCGTCGATGCCGTGGTCCCGCCAGTAGACGTCCCACTCGTCGTCGACGTGCTGCGGCACCTTGCCCTCCGGATAGCGGACGTAGGGGGAGGTCGGTTCCTGCCCGTCCGGGAAGCAGGCGCTGCCGCCCTGCCCGCCCACCGCGATCGCCGGGTACTGGCCATCGCCACAGATGTTCTCCCGGTAGCCGCAGCCGCTGGTCACCATCAGCCCGCTCAGTCCGACCCCGGCAAGAGCCATCATGATCCGCATTCGCATGTGGTCCATCCTGGTCGCGGTGACGACCACTGTCATGCGTACGCGTACTCGACCCGGTGGGCCGGAGATCCCCCGCGTGCGAGGGGTGTCCCTGTCGGTCCGGTCCTGCTCCCTCGCACGCGGGGACGATTCCTCGGATTCGCCGGTGCCGCGCCCTGATCCGGTCGCCCGGTGGTCCTAGCCGGGCTGCCAGGCCCGGAAGTACCAGCCGTTGTACTGGCTGTCGGACAGGGTGCGGTACACGCAGCCGCCCATGACCTCACCACCCGCGCTGACGACATCCTGGCGGAAGAGTTCGCACTCGTCATAGGTGGCGAAAGCGCCGTTCCAATCGAATGGCACGGCGGCGGCCGGGGCCGGCTGGACCGTGAAACTGACGGCTGCGGCTGCGGTGGCGACCACCGCGAGGCGGGTGAGCCTGCGGCGGAACGGCTGTGGCATGGCGAGTCCTTCCGGAGTGGTGAGGAGCCTGCCCGACGATCGTAGATTGACGTCCAGCGATCGGTGATCCGCCATTCGGGCAGCCCGGAACGGTCGGTGTCGGGGAATCTCCCCGTCGCTGTCCGCCGGTCGCGGAACCGTTCACCAACCCGGCAACCCGGCTCTGGTGGCGGCCGTCGCTGGGCCTTTCGGTGGCGGTTGGGCCCGGTAGGGTGAGGCGATCCGTCCGGACAGGAGGCCCGATGGCTGCCCCGCTTGCCGTCACCCCGTCGACCGATGTGCCTGAGCAGGTGGATCGGCCGTTGCTGACCTATTGCGACGACGCGACAGGCGAGCGGACCGCGTTGACCGCGAGTCAGCTCGGTGGTTGGGCGGCGCGCACCGCCGGGCTGCTGCGCGACGGGTGCGGGCTGGGGCCGGGCAGCCGGGTCGCGGTGCTGTTGCCGCCGCACTGGCGTACCGCCGCGGTGTTGCTCGGGGCCTGGTCGGTGGGGATGGCGGTGTCGTTCCGGCCGCGCGCCACCGCCGGGTTACCGGTGCTCGAACCGGGCGGCGACCGACCGTACGACGCGGTGTTCGTCACTCCGGAGCGCCTCGACGACTGGCTGGAGGACGTGCCCGACGGGGTGCACCGCTACCTGGTCGGCACCGCCCCCGGGGCGCTGGCCGACGTGCCGGTGGGCTGGCTCGACTGGTCCGCCGAGGTGCTCCGGCACACCGACACCCCGCCCGACTACGCCGCCGTGCACCCCGCCGCCCCGGCGACCCCCGACGGCACGAGCTACGCCGTCTGGGGACGCCTCGCGAAGGAGGTCGCCGCCCAACTCGACCTGCGCCCCGGCGACCGCCTGCTGGTCGACGCCGCCGAACACGAACAACCGGTGAAGTGGCTGCTCGCCCCCCTGGCAGCCGGCGCGTCCGTGGTGATCTGCGCCAACCTGGACCCCGCCGGGTCGGCCGACCGGATGGCCGCCGAGCAGATCACCCGGGTGATCTGAACACGCCACGTAGGGGAGTCCCCTGAGGACGGACGCCAGCGCTCCGGGTCGTACGACCGGGAATTCTCCGGTGGTCGGCGGTGCGGGTCGGTGACAGCGTTGCGTCATGGTTTCCCGACCCGTACGGCGCTGGCGTCAGCTCGTGGTCTGGCTGCACGTGGTCACCTCGGTGGGTTGGATGGCCCTGGCCCTGGTGCTGTTCGTGCTGCTGGTCACCAGCCGGACCACGCCGAGCCCGGCGGTCGCCGTGAGCGCCACCTCGATGGCCCAACTGCTCGACGGCCGACTGCTCGCCCCGCTCGCCAACGCCTCGGCGTTCACGGGTTTCATGCTCGCCGCCGCGACCCCGTGGGGGTTCTTCCGGCACTGGTGGGTGCTGGTGAAGTTCGTGATCACCCTGGTCCAGCTCTATCTGGGCATCTTCATTCTCAGCGGGGTCCTGGCGGACACCGTGGCGGCGGCGCGGAGCGCGGCGACGGCAGCGGAGGGCGCAGCAGTGGCGGTCACCGGTGCGGCGGGGCCGGCCCTGCCCATAGCGGCCGGTTCGGCGTTGATGGCCGGCGCGATCGCCTTCCAGGCCTGGGTGTCGATCGCCAAGCCCTGGTCGACGACCCGGTGGATGCCGGCGGACCGCCGGCAGGTCTCCGCCTCCACGGCACCCCGCTGGGTGTTCGTGGCCACCGTCGTCGGTGTCGCGGCGGACCTCACCGTCGCCACGGTGCTCGGCCATCCGGCCCCGCTGGTCTCCCTGACGATCCTGGCCACCTGGCTGGTGGTACGCCGTCGCCGCCGGGCGGCGACGGCGGTGCCGGCCGGCGCGACCGCCTGAGCCCACCGTGCTCGACGCTGCTACCGGTCGAGACGGCGGGTGGTGCCGGTCGAGATGGGCGTGACCCGGGTGAGCCGGGCGTTCTCACCGTCGCCAGGGCACCCGCCGGGTGCAGGGCGCGGTGTGGTCGACCGGCAGCGCACACCGGCCGCCGGGCAGCGGCCGGTCACAGAAGACCCAGTGGTGTACGCCCTGCTGGTCCTCGGCCGACACGGTCACCCCGCCGGGCTCGACCCGGGCGCTGAGCCGGGCCAGCACCCGGGCGGCGGTGCGGGCGAAGATTCGGGCGCGCAGCAGGTCGGGCGCGGTGACCGGCAGATGGATCACCCAACGCTCGGTCATCGGTAGCGGTGGTTCGCCGACTGGGCGCTCTGCCACGTGCGCAGCGCTCTTCTGATGCGTACGTTCTCCTCCTGCACCGCGACCAGGGCGGTCTGCGCGAGGGCGAGTTCGTCGGCGACCCGGTGCAGGAAGGCGCGGATCTCGGCGGGGTCGACGCCGCGCCGACGGAGGTTGAAGCAGCGCTCACGGATCTGCCACGGACGCAGCGGGGCCGGGCGCATCGGCACCCTGCCTGGCTGTGTGGTGCCGGCCCGCGTCGTGTCGGGTTGTGTGGAGTGGGTCGACGGTCGATCGATCGGCTTCGGTGGTCGTGGGGCGTGGTGCCGGCGGGTCAGCCGGCGGAGCAGGTGGCGCACGAGGTGACCGCCCTTCGGAGAGGCCGCAGGTCGTGGGGGAGGGGTGGTCCCGGCCGCTTGCGATCGGCGGGGACCACCCCTGCCGCCACCCGCCGGGCAGGTGGCAGCGCCGCGCCGGGGGAGCGCGGAGGGCGAGGTTCCGGTGGCGATGCGAGACCGGTACGAGAGGTGCCAACCGACCGCAACAGCTCCGCATCACCGAGAGCAACGCTACCGATGCAGCTTCACTTACGTCAAGTACATCGGCGACCTCTTTTGCTGAACTGTCGTCACCTTCAGCTGCATCACCACCATCACCTCTTTCAGTAGATGCATTGCCTGCATCGGAAGGTGGCTCGATACTGGGTGGGCCAACCGACTGCAAGGGGCCGCGCTGTGCCTATCCCACCAACCATGGACGAGTTGCTCGATGACCTGCGAGCAAGGATCAAGGACGGCACGTATCCGCCGGGCAGTCAGTTGCCAGCGGGTCGGGTGCTCGCGGGTTCCTACGATGTCTCGCACTCGACGATCCAGCGCGCCATAGCCACACTGCGGGAGCAGGGTGTGCTGGTAGGTCGCCCGGGTCGGGGCGTGTTCGTGGCGGAGTCCACCCGGCGCTGACCGTCCGCCGCATGGGTCGTTCGGTTGGGCCGCAGTAGGGCTGGTCCGGTGTGCTGGTCCGATCTGCTGCGCGACTGCTGCCCTATGCTCGTCGGGTGAAGGCGGTGGCGGGGGAGACGCGGCAGCTCATGCTCGGCGAGATGCTGTCGTCGCTGACCGCCATTCCGGCGGAGTCGGTGGAGCACGGCGAGGTCTTCACCCGCCGCTGGGTGGTCGACCTGATCCTCGATCTGGCCGGTTACACCCCTGACCGCGACCTCGCTGCGCTGACTGCGGTCGAGCCGGCCTGTGGTGGCGGAGCCTTCCTGGCCGCGATGGCCGCCCGGGTCAGCGACTCGTGCCGTAAGCACGACCGGTCGCTGCGCGACGCCACGCGGGCGGTCCACGCCTTCGACCTGTTGACCTCGAATGTCACGGCCAGCAGAAGACTGGTACGCGAGGTTCTGGTCGACGAGGGTTGGCCGCTTCCCGAGGCGCGCGAGGTGGCGACGGCATGGGTGCAGCAGGGGGACTACCTGCTCGACGCGAATGTTCCGGAGGGCGTGGACCTCGTCGTGGGCAACCCCCCGTACGTCCGGTTGGAGGATGTCCCGGCCGACCGCATGCTCGCCTACCGCGCCGCCTGCCCGGCGATGACCGGTCGCTCCGACCTCTACGTCGGCTTCTTCGAGCGAGGGCTACGGTCCCTGGCTTCGGGTGGGGTCCTCGCGTTCATCTGCGCCGACCGGTGGATGCGCAACCAGTACGGCCGGCAGTTACGGGAGCTCATCGCCGACGGTTACAGCGTCGATGTCACCGTGAACATGCACGACGTCGACGCCTTCGAAAGGCAGGTGTCGGCCTATCCGGCCGTCACGGTGATCCGCCGGGCTGGCCAGGGCGAGGCGGTGGTGGTGGAGACCCGGCGGGGGTTCGGGCCTCAGGACGCTCCCGGGTTGGCGGAATCGATGTCGGCCCAGGAACTGCGGCCGGCATCAGCGGCCCGGATGAGCAGCCGGTACGAGGTTGCCCGGCTGCCGCACTGGTTCACCGGGGGAGAGTCCTGGCCGGCAGGTTCGCCGTCCCGGCTGGCGCTGATCGAAGAACTGAATGAGCGTTTCCCGCTATTGCAGGATGCCGACACGGGCACCCGGGTCGGCATCGGCGTTGCCACCGGGGCCGACAGCGTCTTCATCAGCACGGACGCCGATGTCGAGCCGCGCCGGTTGCTGCCGCTGTCGATGGTCAGGGACACGACGTCGGGGCGTCACTCCTGGTCGGGCCATTATCTGGTCAATCCCTGGGATGCAGACGGTCAGCTGGTGGACCTGGCCGCGTTGCCCCGACTGCGGGCCTACTACCAGCGGCATTCGGCGGTTCTCAGAGGTCGGCACGTGGCTGGTAGACGTCCCGCGCAGTGGTATCGGACCATCGACAAAGTTGATCATTCGTTGGTCGAGCGCCCCAAGCTGCTCTTTCCGGACATGAAGACCACCATTCACCCCGTCCTGGACGAGGGCGGTTTCTATCCGCATCACAATCTCTACTACATCGTCTCCGATTCCTGGGACCTGCGCGTCCTCGGTGGACTCCTGCTCTCGGGTGTCGCACAGGCCTTTGTGGAGGCCTACGCCGTTAAGATGCGGGGCGGCACTCTTCGTTTCCAAGCCCAGTACCTGCGTCGGATCCGCGTCCCGAGGCCCGAGGCGGTCTCGATCGCCGACCGGGCTGCGCTCGCCAGCGCCTTCGATCGGCGGGATGCGCGTGCGGCGACGAAGGTGGCGCTACGTGTGTACGGGGTCGAAGAGTTCGGAGAGGTGATCGGTGGATCAACGGTCGCTCGAGGAGGCGGTGCGTAGCTCCTGGCTGGTGCGAGACTCGCAGGCCGCCAAGAAGGTGCTGTCGGGCCGGGCCGACACCGGATTGCGCGGCGCGGTCACCGGTGGTGGTCATCTCGACGCCATCACGGAACTCCTCGCGGATGTCTTCCGTGACGCTGGTCTTCCCGCCGAATCGGTCCGTTGTAAATCCGGGGTGGAACTCCCCGGTTATTTCCGGCCCGCCAAGAAGTGGGACCTCGTCGTGATCCACGAGGGTGAACTGGTCGCCGCGATCGAGCTCAAATCGCACGTCGGCCCGTCGTTCAGCAACAACTTCAACAACCGTAACGAAGAGGCGATCGGCAGCGCGGTCGACCTACGGCAGGCGTACGACCATGGCCTGCTCGGGGCGGTGCGGCCGTGGCTCGGCTATCTGCTGCTGGTGGAGGAGGCACCCGGCTCCGTGCGTCGGGGTGAGCCCCGTGGCGGCACGTTTCCCGTCGACCCTGTCTTCGCCGGGACGTCGTACCTCGACCGGTACGTGATCCTCTGCAAGCGCCTCCGGGGCGCGGGCCTGTACGACGCGACATGTCTGCTGGCCTCCTCGCGGGAAGGCGATGCGGTCGTTCGGCAGCCGGACCCGGAGGTGGGGTTCGCCGCCTTCGGCGCGGCCATCCTGGCCCGGATCGAGGAGATTGGTCTCCTGCCCCGCCGGAACTGAGCCTTCCGAGCGCGCCTGACCCCACTCCGTGGGAGCGAGGTAGCGGTGCCCGACGGGTCCGTACCGTTACCTCGCCTCCCCCAAGCTGATCATGGCGGCGCGTGCCGGGTGGGTGGGGTCAGCAGGTGGTGTTGCCGGCGGGGACCCAGCCGTCCAGGGACGGGTCCTCGGCACCGTGGCCGTAGATCCAGCTGTCGTTGTCCTCGGCCCAGCCCTGGCCGTGCCAGCGGAACCCGCGCCCGGCGGTCAGGGTGCGCAGCACCTGGCCGTGCGGTGCCGTGCGCAGCCAGGTGTTCTGGGTGAGGTTGCACAGGTAGCCGGGCGCGTCGCTGGCCGAGGCCGGCGTGGCGGCCACGGCGGTGCCCGGGCCGACGACGATCGCGATCGTCAGGGCGTGCAGAAGTCGGCGTTTCACTCGGATTCCCTTCGACGTGCCGGCGTCGATCGTCGACTGTGGACACAGTACCGGCAGGGTGCGACGACCACCGGCGGGATGCGACGGCCGTCGGCCGGGCGGGACGGCCACCGTCGGGGTGCGACGGCCCCCGGTCGGGCGGGACGGCCCCGGCTGGGCGGGCCGAGGAGTTGCCGGCCGAATCGTTAACGCCATCAGCTCCAAAGGACGCACGAGGGACAACCCACACCCGCCGCCCGCAGGGCGAGGGGCCAGCGCAACGGGGCCCGGGCGCGCGAGGGGACCAACGCACCCGGACCCAAACGCAGTCACCCTGCGCGTTGGTCAAGCCGGCGGCTACCGGCTAGCTACCGGCTACCGGCGCCCCACCCCGCCGCGCGGGTCAGTCGACAGTGGGGAGGCGGGGGCCGAGGACGTCGTCGGCGTCCACGATGGTGTACGCGTACCCCTGCTCGGCGAGGAAGCGCTGGCGGTGGGCGGCGTACTCGGTGTCGATGGTGTCCCGGGAGACGACGGTGTAGAAGTGCGCCTGCCGACCGTCGGCCTTGGGGCGGAGCACCCGGCCCAGCCGCTGGGCCTCCTCCTGCCGGGAGCCGAACGTCCCGGACACCTGGATCGCCACCGCCGCCTCGGGCAGGTCGATGGAGAAGTTGCCCACCTTGGAGATGACAAGGGTGCGCAGCGAGCCGGAACGGAACGCGTCGAACAGCCGCTCACGCTCCTTGTTGGTGGTGGAACCCTGGATGATCGGGGCGTCCAGGTATTCCCCGAGCTGGTGCAACTGGTCGATGTACGCGCCGATCACCAGCACCTGGTCCTCGGGGTGCCGCTGCACGAGGGCGCGAACCACCGGCAGCTTGGTGCGGGCGGTCGCCGCCATGCGGTAGCGCTCCTCGGCCTCCGCCGTCGCGTACGACATCCGTTCCGCGTCGGTCAGGGTCACCCTGACCTCGGTGCACTCGGCCGGGGCGATCCAGCCCTGCGACTCGATGTCCTTCCACGGGGCGTCGTACCGCTTGGGGCCGATCAGGCTGAACACGTCGCCCTCCCGGCCGTCCTCGCGTACCAGGGTCGCGGTCAGGCCCAGCCGGCGACGGGCCTGGAGGTCGGCGGTGAACCGGAAGATCGGCGCGGGCAGCAGGTGCACCTCGTCGTAGACGACCAGGCCCCAGTCGCGGGCCCCGAACAGGTCCAGGTGGGTGAACGCGCCGCCGCGCCGCGAGGTGAGCACCTGGTACGTGGCGATGGTGACCGGCCGGATCTCCTTGCGCTCGCCGGAGTATTCCCCGATCTCCTCCTCGGTGAGCGAGGTGCGGGCGATCAGCTCCCGCTTCCACTGCCGGCCGGCGACCGTGTTGGTGACCAGGATCAGTGTGGTCGCCTTCGCCTCGGCCATCGCCGCCGCGCCGACCATGGTCTTCCCTGCCCCGCACGGCAGCACCACCACCCCGGACCCGCCGGCCCAGAACGCCTCCACCGCCTCCCGCTGGTACGACCGCAGTGTCCACGGCCTGCCGCCGTCCTTGCCGGCCTCGGCCAGCTCGATCTGGTGCGCCTCGCCGTCGACGTACCCGGCCAGGTCCTCCGCCGGCCAGCCCAGCTTCAGCAGCGCCTGCTTGAGTCGACCCCGCTCGGACGGGTGCACCCGGATCGTGTCGTCGTCGATCTTGTCACCGAGCATCCCGGCGAGCTTCTTGCTCTTGGCGACCTCGATCAGCACCATCCGGTCCAGCCCTCGCAGCACCAGGCCGTACGCCGGGTCGTTGGCGAGCTGGAGCCGGCCGTACCGGTCCATCGTGTCGGCCACGTCCACCAACAGGGCGTGCGGCACCGGGTAGCGGGAGTACTTCAGCAACGCGTCGACCACCGCCTCGGCGTCGTGACCGGCGGCGCGGGCGTTCCACAGACCCAACGGGGTCAGCCGGTAGGTGTGCACGTGCTCCGGGGAACGCTCCAGCTCGGCGAAGGGCGCGATCGCCATCCGGCAGGACTGCGCGTCCGGGTGGTCGATCTCCAGCAGCAGGGTCTTGTCCGACTGCACGATCAGTGGTCCACCGCTCACGCCAGGTCCTCTCCTCGGCCGAAATGCGTCGGCCCGGGTAGACAAACCCGCAGGCCGACCATCAAGTGTTGCACGGAGGCGGGGCGGTGCCAGAAAATCTTCACATCGGGTGCAACGTTTCCCAGACGACATGCGTCTACCAGTGGGACGACCGATCCGGGGAGGCACATCATGCAGGTCCGCCACAGAGCCCGGCTCGTCGCCCTGGCCATGGTCATGCTGGTCGGCGCGGGGGGATGCACGCCCGATCGGCAGGCCGACCCGGGTGGCACCGGAGGAGGGCTCGCCCCGGTCGGCAGTGCGGAACAGGTAACGGGGGCGGGTGCCGCTGCCCTGCCCGACCAGCTGACCCGGTCCACCGCGAAGCCCCGCCCGAAGTCGAAGGAGAAGGCGAAGGCCGTCGTCGACCCGGCCCGCACCGCCAAGACCCCGAAGCCGTCGAGCGGACGCCGCCAGCCCGCCCCGACCAAGGCCAACCTGACCCGCTGCCAGCAGGGCGAACACCAGCGTGAGGTGGAGACCTACCTGGCCAGGCTGGGCGGGTTCGGCAAGCTCACCGTGGACGGCCGGCAGACCGACGCCGACTGCGCCGCGATCAAGAAGTTCCAGCAGCGGTACGACATCCGCCCCGCCGAGGGTCGCGCCGGCCCGTTGACGCTCGACGTGGCGAAGCGGCTGGCCACCACCGACGTCAAGCGCTGCTCCGCCGGCTCCGGCACCACCTTCTGCGTCGACCTGACCCGGCAGACCACCTGGGTGATGCGCGACGGCAAGGTGGTCGCCAAGCCCACAGTCACCCGTACCGGGATGGCCGGTTACGCCACCCCCGCCGGCACCTACAAGGTGAACCTCCGCAACCTCAAGGAGTGGTCCAACCCGTACGAGGTGTGGCTGCCCTACTGGCAGCGCTTCAACGGCGGGATCGGCTTCCACCAGACCACCACCTACCTGCACAACGCGGGGATCGGCTCGCACGGTTGCGTCAACCTGTTGCCCACCGACGCGGTGCGCTGGTGGGAGCTGGGCAAGGTCGGCTCCCGGGTGGTCCTCGTCGGCCGCCGCCCCGGCACCTGATCCTCCTGACCGATCACCCCGCCCGTCTCGGTCCGGCCCCTCGGTAGTTGTCCATAGGGGCCGGATCGGGGGTATTTCCCCCTGTCCGTCCTGGCGACCGGGTGCCACCCTGGAAGTCAGGGGCCGGACGGGGTGGGAGGGCTGGGATGACCGTCGATCACGAGATGATCGCCGAGGACGCGTCGAACGGCGACCGGGTGACACCGACCGACGAGGTCTCCACGGCCACCATGGTCGGGTACGCCGTCGCCGGGATCGCCGTCGTCGGCTGGTTCCTCTTCGGCTGGCTGGTGCAACGGCAGGGCTTCATCGACTCGGTCGGTGAGGCCGCCGGCACCGGGTTCGCCCTGCTGCTCATCGTCTCCGTCATCGGCACCGTACGCCGCAGCCGCCGCTGAGCGGTCAGTCCTCCCGCACGGCTGCGGTGATCCGGTGCAGGGCGAAGGTGTGCAGCATCTCGGTCCGTTCGTCCTCGGCACGCAGGTAACCGGCCCCGATCGACACCGGCCGCAGCAGCCGGGACAGCGTCGCCCCGTGCGCGTCGACGTAACCGACCCAGACCAGCGCCTTGTCCCGGACCGCCTGCTGGAGCACCGCCAGCGCCTCGGCGTGACCGTGCGCGGGCATCGGTCCGGCCGCCGCACGGGCCGCGCCGCCGCGTACCACCGCCGGGGCCCGCCGGGCCGCCCGCGCCGCCGCCTCACCCCGCCGGATCTGCTCCACCACGCCGAGCAGCCGGGGCAATGCCAACCGGGGCGTGCCCAGTGGATCGAGGGTACGGCTGGTCGACGGCGTCCGGGCCGGTGCCCGCCGGATCCGGGGCCGGGCCAGGACCGTCGTGCCGCTGGCGTCCTCGGGCACCGGGGCGTACCCGGCGTCGCGCAGCGCGGTGAGCATCCGCCCCACCTGGTACGAGGTGCAGAGCACCGTCGGGGCCAGCCGGCGGAACGCCAACGGCGTCAACCGCCGGTCGGCGAGTACCTCCGCGAGGAGCGCCTCGTCGTCACTGCGCACGTAACCACCGGCGGAGCCGACCCGCAACCCGCCGTGCTGCCGGGCCACGTCGTCCACCAGATAGGTCAGCCCCTGCGGGATCGGGGTACGCGACCGGCGGCGGAACAGTTCGTGCAGATCGTCGGCGGTGTACCCGGTGTCCAACGCCCGCCGGATGCTGGCCGTGGTGACCCGGTGCACGCTGGCCCCACCCGCCGACTCCGGTTCGGCCACCGCCTCCAACTCGGCGGCCAACGTCGGGTCGGGCGGGCCGGGCACCACCACGCTCAGGTCGGCCTGCACCAGGAAGTGGTCGACCGGGGCGGGGAGCAGCGCATCCAGTGCCCGCACCGTGCTCGCAAGGTCGCCGCTCCCGATGTCGGCGCGCAACCCCAGCGGGTCGTCACCGCCCCGCTCTTCGGTCTCCGTGACATCGGCGAGCAGCAGCCGCCCGTACGAGGTGAGCGCGCCGAGGCCGGTCACCCCGAGCCGGGCCGCCTCGGTCAGCACCTCCCGGTGCGTGGTCTCCCGCCCCCGGCTGCGCCGTGGCACCCGCCAGTCCAGCAGCGCCTGGACCTCCTCGGCGGTGGGGGCGGTGGCCGGTTCCAGATCGGCCAGCACCCCGAGCACCGCCCGGCGGGTGGCCGGGGCACCGGCCCGTTCCGCCTCGGGGGCGAGCGCACTGATCGGGCGGTCCCGGTCGTCGCGCTGCCCCACCAGGCCGGCCTGCCGGCTCATCGTCAACCACGCCCGGGCCAACTGCTCCCAGCGGTGGGCCAGCGACATCGCCCGCCACACCTCGTACGCCCCGGTGGGCAGGACCTGCTGCTCGCCGCCGTACCGGCTGGCGGCGGCGGGCAGGTCCAGCTCACCGAGGAGACCGGCCGCGTACGCCACCTCGACCAGCAGCGCGGTCGTCGGCTCGTCCAGGGCCACCGAGCGGGCCAGCCGGCGCAGGTCGCGTACCCCGATCCCGCCGGAGCGCAGCACCGGTGCCGGCTCGGCGGTCAACGCCTCCAGCAACGCCTCGGTGTGCCGTACCACCTCCATGGTCTGTCCCACCCCGGCCGAGTCGACGGCCTTCGGCTCCCGGGGCGGCGACTCGACAGGCGGCGGGCTGGTCCGTAACGGCCCGAGCGGGCCGGTGTCCCGGCGCAGCAGCAACCCCACCTCGCGGGGCAACTCGACGGTGCCGGCGGAGACCGTCACCAGCAGTCGGGCCTCCACCAGCCAGCGCACCGGCGACCCGGTCGGGGCGCCGCCGTTGGTCGGGTCGGGGGGCAGGTCGTCCTCCGCGCCGAGCGCCGGGGCCTGCAACGAGCCCGGGGGCACGCTGCCGACCGGCGGGCCGGCGGCGAGCCGGTCCAGGACCGCCCGCGCCGACGGGGGCGCGGCGAGCAGCGTCCGGCGCAGTTTCGCGGGGTCCGCGCAGAGCGCCGCCGTCCGTGGGTCCAGCTCCTCCGCCGGTCGACCCAGCCCCGCCGGGTACGGGGCGAGCTCGTCCACGCTGCCGGTGACACGGAGCGCCTGCTCCGGGCCGTACAACAGGAAGCGGGCGCGGAGCCGGTCCACCGCGGCCCGGACGGTGGCCGGGGCGGGCGGGTGCGGCCCGGCGGCGGCCATGGCGAGCACGGCCTCGGTGGAGGTGGTGCCGTCCGAGGGGTGCCGGGTGAGCCGGGCGGCGTCGAGGATCTGGAGGGTGAACTGGTCCAGCCCGTCGAGCGCCCGGGCGACCGACACCCGCGACTCGACCCGCAGGGCGAGCGCGGAGACATCGGCCGGCACCGGTACGACGAGGTCGGGCCGCAACTGGAGCAGCGCGGCGAGCGCCTCGTCGGGCAGCGCGCGCAGGTGGTCGGCGAGTGAGGTGGTCATCGTCGTTCCACGCTAGCCCGCTGCCGGGCGATCGCGCCCCCCGGACGTCCGGCTCGACCTGACCTGTCCGGGTACCTTCGCAGGATGTCCGCGCTGATGGTCGGTTTCGACCTCGACATGACCCTGATCGATTCCCGCCCCGGCATCGCCGCCGCCTACCGGGCGCTGACCGCCCGGACGGGCGTGCCGGTCGACGCCGAGCTGGCGGTCTCCCGGCTCGGTCCGCCGCTGCGCACCGAACTCGCCCACTGGTTCCCGGCCGAGCGGGTGGAGGAGGCGGTGACGGCCTACCGGGAGCTGTACCCGGCGTACGCGATCACCCCGACGGTGCCGATGCCCGGCGCCCGGGAGGCGGTCGACGCGGTGCACGCGCACGGCGGTCGGGTGATGGTCGTCACCTCGAAGATCGGTCGGCTGGCCCGGCTGCACCTGGACCACCTCGGGCTGGCGGTCGACGAGTTGGCCGGGGACCTGTTCGCCGAGGAGAAGGCGACGTCGCTGCGGGAGCACGGTGCCGCGCTCTACGTCGGTGACCACGTGGCCGACATGGCGGCGGCCGGGGCGGCCGGCATCCCGGGGGTCGGAGTGGCCACCGGCCCCTGCCCGGCGGACGAGCTGCGCGCCGCCGGGGCGCAGGTGGTGCTCGACGATCTCACCGGATTCCCGGCGGCGCTCGACCGGATCATCGGGCTAGCCTTGGAGCAGTAGACGTGTCGAGTGAAGCAGGGGTTCCAAGGTGCCGACGGGGCGAGTGAAGTGGTTTGACGCGGCCAAGGGATACGGGTTCGTCACCAGTGACGAGGGGGGCGACGTGTTCCTGCCGAAGGGCGCGCTGCCGGCGGGTGTCACCGAGCTCAAGGGTGGTCAACGGGTCGACTTCAGTGTGGTGGACAGCCGGCGGGGCACCCAGGCGATGGGGGTCAAGCTGCTGGATGCGCCGCCGTCCATGGCGGAACTGCGTCGGCGACCCGCCGAGGAGCTGCACGGCCTGGTCGAGGACATGATCAAGGTGCTGGAGGCCAAGGTCCAGCCGGACCTGCGCCGGGGCCGCTTCCCCGACCGGAAGACCGCGGAGAAGATCGCTCAACTGGTCCACGCCGTGGCCCGCGAGTTGGAGGTCTGAGGCACCAGCCCGGCGTCGGCGGCCCGGCCCAGCAGCGCCTCCACGGCGGCGAACCCCGCGTCCCCCAGGTCGGCGGTGAACTCGTTGACGTAGAGGCCGATGTGCCGGTCCACCACGTCGGGCTCCATCTCCTGCGCGTGCGCGAGCACGTAGTCCCGGCTGGCCGAGGGGTCGGCCCACGCCTGGCGTACCGACTCCCGGACCCAGCCGGCGGCGGCCACCGGGTCGACCGCGCCCTTGCGGGCGAGGATCGCGCCGAGCGGGATGGGTAGGCCGGTGTCGGCCTCCCACCACTCGCCCAGGTCCACCAGGGCGGTCAGTCCGTGCCGGTGGTAGGTGAACCGGGCCTCGTGGATCACCAGACCGGCGTCGTACCGGCCGGCCGCGACGCCCGGCATGATCTCGTGGAACGGCACCACCTCGATCCGGGCCGGCGGCCGACCCGCCGACCAGAGCCGGAAGAGCAGGTACGCGGTGGTCCGGTCGCCCGGCACCGCCACCGTGGCCCCACTCAGGTCGACCCGGTCCGCCCGCCCTGCCCTGGTCCCGGTGGTCGCTGCGGTCCCGGCGGTCCCGGTGGTCGCTGCGGTCCCGGCGTCGCGGGTTTCGGGGGCGGTGCGGCCGCTTTCGCGGGTGGCGCTGCCTGCCTTGGGGGTCTCGGCGGTGCGGGTGAGCACGAGGGGGCCACAGCCACGGCCGAGCGCACCGCCGCAGGGCAGCAGATGGTAGTCGTCGAGCAGCCACGGAAGCGCGGCGTAGCTGACCTTCACCAGATCGAAAGCGCCCTGTTCGGCGGCGGTGTTGGTGACGTCGACATCGGCGAAGGTCACCTCGACCGGCGGAGCACCCGGCACCCGGCCGTGCACCAGCGCGTCGAAGACGAACGTGTCGTTGGGGCAGGGCGAGATCGCCAGGGAGAGCGCCACGTCCCCACCGTAACCCCGCCCCGAGATCCGTTCCGCCGTCCCCACCCCGATGTGACGCCCGCCCGTCCCTGGACGCATGCCGCCCGCCCGCTCCCGCCCGCTCCCGCCCGCCCGCTCCCGGATGTCCGTTGCCCGCCGCGCTTCTGTGAGATCCCGTCCCTGCTGCTGTTCCGGCCGGGGCTCGGCAGCGGAAAAGGGCTTCCCCCGAGAGAGGGGTCGCCCCGGCGGGTCGTCCGGGCAGGTCGTCCGGGCCGCTGGGCCTCGCCCGGCTGGCGCGGACCTTCATCTGGCTCGGGCTCCCACCCGACCCGAGCGGGGCGACGAGTACACCTGCGCGCCCTTTCGAGCTGATGACGTTAGCGAGTCAGTGCGGAGAGCAGAATGGCAGGGGAGCGAGCGTGAGTACGTCCGCGCTGGTGGCGTAGGGGACGGCCATCGCCGCGCAGGGC
>NZ_JBTMMT010000063.1:0-40151 GCF_055517075.1 Micromonospora sp. DSM 43699 | reverse complement strand
AAATTCGGCAACGTCGAAATATCATTACCCAACTGCGCCGTCTCCGAGGTGAACCTGTCCCCCGTCAACTGCATCCCATCACCCGAGTCACCCGCAAACCGGATCACCACCCGGTCCAACTGACGGATCTGCTTGGTCACGCCCGCACCTCGCTTCGCTCGGCCCCGCCGCGCGCGCGGCTGCACATGATGGTGACCCCGCCTTGCCCGGCCACTCGACCTCCTTGACGCGCCGCTGCGCCCGGTCCGCCCGTGGGCTGGCCCGGCCCGCTGTCGTCTCTCGCTCCGAGCCTACGTCCCGGGCTTAGGGCATCCTTGGTGGAGGTCCGACACCTGGGATACAGGTCGGTGGCATTTGTGGGAGTTTGCGGCGATTTGCGGTGCCCGCCGTAATTGAGATCACCGCCCGTCCCGGTCGCCACCGGACTCCCCGGCTCCCGCCCGCCCGTCAGCCGGTCAGCCGGGTCGGTGCCTCGCCGGTGGTGTCCGCCGCCGGCCCGGTCGCCCGTCGCCGTAGTGAGCCGGTGGCAAGCGCGAGCGCCAACACCACCAGCAGGACGGAGACCACGATCAGCACGAGCGCGGTCCGCTGGGCGGACGACATCCCGGCGATGTCGACGGCCCCGCGTCCCTCCGCCGCGATCAACCCCTGCGACCCGGTCGGCGCGGGAGTGCCCACCGGCGTGGTGGCAAGCGCGGCGGCGGCGGTGATCCGGAAGCTCAGCTGGACCTGACGGGCCGGCCCGCGCTCCGGAGTCAGCCGGCCGACCAACGCGCCGGCCAGCGGCGCCTCGCGCTGGGCGTCCGGGGTGGCGGCGACGGTGAACCGGAGCGTCTCCGTCCGCCCCGCCGGCATGACGCCCAGGTCGCAGCGGGTACGCGTCGGCGACGCCGACACGCAGCCGGCCGGCGGATCCAGCACGCTGACCCCGGCAGGCAGCACGACCTCGACCCGTCCGGTGGCGTTTACCCGCCCGGTGTTGCCCAGTTGGGCCGCCAGCACGGTGGGTCCGCCACTGATGTCGAAGGCGACCTCGTCGGCGTCCAGCAGGATCCCGGGCACCGGCGGACCGGGCGGGAAGAGGACCGCGAAGCCCTCGTTGTCCCGGGCGGTGTTGCCGGCGCCCGGCCCGGTCGCGGTGACCCGTACCGCACCGCTCAGCGGCATCTGCCGCCAGGCGACGCCGCTGACCCGTACCCGGATCAGGGTGTCGAACAGGTCGCCCGGCGCGGTGGTCCACTCGCCGCAGTGCCAACCGTCGTCGCCGGCCGCCGCGCAACCAGGCGTCCCGGCGTCGGTGAGCCCGGCCGGCAGCGTGTACGCCAGTCGCACCCGCTCCGGCACGGCACCGGTGTTGGAGACGGTGACCCGCAGGGTGGTGACCGTGCTCCGGGCTCCCCAGTAGCGGTCGTCGAGCGTGACGTCCCCCGTGGTGACCTGGACCCCGACCCGCCCGCCGCCCGGCTGCTGCGGGTTCGGCCCCGGCGGCGCGGGCCTGCTGGGCAGCGGTGGCTTCGGGGTCGGTGCCGCGGTCGGAGTGGTGGTGGCCGTCGCCGCCGGTGCCGTGGTCTCCGGCGTCGTGCCGGTCGGCTCCGGCGCGGGTGTGGTGGGCTCCGGGGCCGGCGGCAGCGTCGGCGGTGCCGTGGTCGGGGCCGGCCCGGTCGCCGTCGGCTCGCCCGGGGGCATGGTCCCGTCCGTCGGGTCGCCGCCGCCGGCGGTGGGGACGTCGGCCGGGTCGGTGACCAGACGGGTCACGGTGGGTGCCGCCGTCGCCAGGCCCGCCGGCATCCCGAGCGCGACCACCAGCCCGGCCGTCAACACCGCCCCGACCAGAGCAGGGGTACGCCGGACGAGGAACCGCCGAAGGGCACGCGTGTTCACGCCGGGCATCTGACCTCCGTGACTCTGGGTGAGAGTTCATTATTCGGTAACAGTTGCCAGGTGGCACCAGTACCTGTGGAAGAGAATTCGGTGACGTGTTCGGGTGCCCGCCACGGCGTCTGGACCGGCCGAGGCCCGGTAGGCTGACCCACCGTGACCGGTTACCTGGGCTCGTACGCGACGCTCGGGCTCTTGCTGCTCGCTGCCGTCCTCTTCTTCGTTACGGCGTTCTCCGCCAACCGGGTGTTACGTCCCGGCCGTCCGGCCGACCCCGCCGGCAAGCGGGCCGGCTACGAGTGCGGCCTCGACCCGGTCGGTGGCGACTGGGCGCAGATGCAGATCCGTTACTACGTGTACGCGTACCTCTACGTGCTCTTCGCCGTCGAGGCGGTCTTCCTCTTCCCCTGGGCGATGGTCTTCGACCGGCCCGGTTTCGGTGCGGTGACGGTCGCCGAGATGGGCGTCTTCGTGGCCGTGGTCGCGCTCGGCATCCTCTACGCCTGGCGCAAGCGCATCCTGAACTGGACCTGACCACCCCCGCGGCCGGGTCGGGCGGCGGTCAGGCCAGGCCGCGGCGGGTGACGGTGGGTGGGCGGTCGCCCCGGATCGAGGCCACCATGTCGAGCACCCGACGGGTAGGCAGGACCTGGTGGGCGCGGAAGACCCGGGCACCGAGCCAGGCCGACACCGCCGTCGCGGCCAGGGTGCCCTCCAACCGGTCCGACACCGGAAGGTCCAGTGTCTCGCCGATGAAGTCCTTGTTCGACAACGCCACCAGCAGCGGCCAGCCGGTGCCGGACAGCTCGGCCAACCGGCGGGTGATCTCCAGGGAGTGGCGGGTGTTCTTGCCGAAGTCGTGCGCCGGGTCGATCAGGATGCCGTCGGGGCGTACCCCCAGGGCCACCGCCCGCTCGGCGAGCCCGGTCACCGTCGCGACCACGTCGGCGACCACGTCGGGGAAGGCCGCCCGGTGCGGCCGGGTGCGGGGCGTCAGGCCGCCGGCGTGTGAGCAGACCAGCCCGGCCCCGGTCTCGGCGGCCACCCGGGCGAGCGCCGGATCGGCCCCTGACCAGGTGTCGTTGAGCAGGTCCGCGCCGGCCGCCACCGCCTCGACCGCCACCTCGGCCCGCCAGGTGTCGATCGAGATGACCACCTCGGGGAACGCGGCCCGGACGGCGGCGATGGTGTCCACCGTCCGCCGGATCTCCTCGACCACGTCGACCTCGTCGCCCGGCCCGGCCTTCACCCCACCGATGTCGATGATCTCGGCGCCCTCGGCGACCGCCCGCTCCACCGCGCGCAGCGCGCTGTCCTGCGTGAAGGTGGCACCCCGGTCGAAGAACGAGTCCGGCGTCCGGTTGACGATCGCCATCACCACCGGCTCGCCCGGGGCGAACGTCCGCCCTCCGAGCCGCAGCGCCCCGGCCAATTCCGCCTCCCGCAGGTCACCGGCCGGACGACCCGGCCGATGCCGACGCTAGCTGGTCGTCCGCCCCGGCCCTCGGGCCGGTACGACCCCAGGCCCCCGCCCCGCTCCGGAGCCGGTACGGCCAGAAGATCGGTGACGATGATGGTGGTTGGGGTCGCTCCGGAGGGTGTCCCCGTGCCACGATCTCCCTATGGGTCAGACTCTGCTCATTGTGGTCGTCGCGTTGACCGTGGCGGCGGTCGTGTTCGGCGTGACGGTGCTGATCTCGGGTCGGGACGGGCTCGCCCCCACCGAGCCCGACGGCAGAGCCGTCCCGTTGCCCGGTGGCCGACCCCTGCGGGAGTCGGACGTCGGCGCGCTCCGCTTCGACACCGCCCTGCGCGGCTACCGGATGGCCCAGGTCGACCAGGCGATGCGCCGGGCCGCCTACGACATCGGATACAAGGCCGAGCTGATCGGGGTGCTGGAGGCCGAGGTCGTCGCGCTGCGGGAGGGCCGTACCGCCGACGCCGACGTGCTGCGCCGTACCCGGGAGGAGGCCGTCGCCACCCCGCCCGACGCCTCTCCGGCGACCCCTGCCCCGGACGCACCCGGTCCGGAAGGCCCGACCGTCGAGGTCGAGCCCATCGACATCACCCCCACCCCGACCACGGACCGCACCGAGACGGACCGCACCGAGACGGACCGCACCGAGACGGACCGCACCGAGACGGACCGCACCGAGGACCGTGCCGAGACGGACCGGGCCGACGCGGACCGTCCCGGCGGTGCCGTGGCCCGGTCGGAGCCGGTGTGACCGGACCCGATCCGGCCGGCGGCGGCCTGGCCGACGAGGCCGCCCAGCCGGGTGCCGGCGAGTTCACCGCCACGGTGATCGTCAACGCTCCCGCCGAGCGGGTCTTCGCCGCGCTGACCGACTGGGAGGGGCAGTCCGACTGGATTCCGCTGACCCGGGTGCGGGTGGTCGAGGGCGACGGCGGGGAGGGCAGCCTCGTCGAGGCGGTCACCTCGCTCGGCCCGGCGGCGCTGCGCGACGAGATGCGGGTGGTCCGGGTCGACGCCCCGTACGAGGTGGGCGTGGTGCACTGCGGCAGGCTGCTGCGCGGCCCGGGCGTGCTGCGTTGCACCCCGCTGGCCGACGGCCGCACGCAGGTGGTCTGGCACGAGTGGTTCCACCTGCCCGGCGGGTCGGCCGGGCGGGTCGCCTGGCCGCTGCTCTGGCCGGGTTCCAAGGCAAGCCTGACGCTGGCCCTGAGGCGCTTCGCCCGCCTGGTCGAGTCCGGCCGCCTGCCCCGGCCGTCCGCGCCCCGCTGACCGGTCCGGCCCGCCACCCGGCGGTGTCGGGCCCCTGGCCTAGCGTGTACCGGGTGACTGACCTGGTGACCGGCCCCGACGGACTGCCCCGCTGCGCGTGGGGGGCGAGCACCCCGGACTACGCGATCTACCACGACACCGAGTGGGGCCGTCCGCTGCGCGGCGACGACGCCCTCTACGAACGGCTCACCCTGGAGGCGTTCCAGTCCGGGCTGTCCTGGCTGACCATCCTGCGCAAGCGCCCGGCGTTCCGGCTGGCCTTCGCCGACTTCCGGATCGACCGGGTCGCCGCCTTCGACGACGCGGACGTGACCCGGCTGCTCGCCGACGCGGGAATCGTCCGCAACCGGGCCAAGATCGAGGCGGCGGTCGCCAACGCCCGCGCCGCGCTGGCCCTGCCCGCCGGGCTCTCCGCGCTGCTCTGGTCGTACGCGCCGCCGCCCCGGGCGGCCCGGTTCGGATCGTTCGCCGAGGTGCCGGCCACGACCCCGGCGTCCACCGCGCTGGCCAAGGCGCTCAAGAAGCAGGGTTTCCGCTTCGTCGGCCCCACCACGGCGTACGCGCTGATGCAGGCCACCGGAATGGTCGACGACCATCTCGCCGGCTGCCACGCCGGCACCGCCGTGGCCCGTGATGGGATGGGGTCATGACCGTGACCGAGCACCGCAGCACCGGCCCGACCGACGTCGACGGCGGGCGGGGCGACGACGCCTGGGCGGTGCTGCTGCCGGCCGGGCGGCACGACGCCGAACGCCTCGTCCACCACGACACCCTGGAGCTGACCGTCCCGGCCGGTGCGCCCGCGCCCCGCCCCGGTGACCCGGTGGCGGTGCTGGCCGACGACCCGCCCCGGCTGGTGGCGCTGGGCCGGGTCGCCCGGCACGACGGGCAGGCGCTGCTGGTGACGTACACCCGGCGGTCGTTCGACGCGCCGGTGCCGATCGACCGGACGGCGGTCGCCGGCCCGGTCACCGCGCTCGCCCCGGGCAGCTACCGCGAGCTGGTCGACCGGCTCGGCCCGCCGCCGCTGCGTCGGACCTGGCTGGTCAGCCTCGACCTGCCGATCGAGGCCGAGTCCCCGGCCGAGGCGGTCCGGCTCTTCTGGTCGTACGTGCAGGAGCTCGGTCCGGCCGAGCTGCCTGCCTTCGTCTCACCGAGCGGCGACGAGCTGGCCATGCAGGCGTTCGTGCTGGGCGCCGAGGCCAACCAGGACCCGGAGGAGGACGACTAGCCACCCGCCGACCGGGTAAGGGCGCACGGGTGCCGGCAGTCGGTCGGCCGGTCGGGGGAGAGCCGATGCGGTTCCAGGACAAGGTCGCGTTCGTCACCGGTGGCGCCTCGGGGCTCGGGGAGGCGACCGCCCGCCGATTCGCCGCCGAGGGGGCCCGGCTGGTGATCGCCGACATCAACGCCGAGGGCGCCCGGCGGGTGGCCGCCGAGCTGCCCGACGCCCTCGCGGTCACCGTCGACACCGGCGACGCCGCAGCGGTGGAGCAGGGCATCGCGGACGCGGTGCAGCGCTACGACCGGATCGACGTCATCTTCAACAACGCCGGCATCGACGGCCGGCAGCAGCCCCTGCACGAGATGGACGTGGAGAACTGGCAGAAGGTCCGGCGGATCAACGGCGACGGCGTGTTCCACGTGCTCAAGTACGGCATCGAGGCCATGCTGCGCGGAGGCGGGGGTGCAATCGTCAACACCTCGTCCACCACCGGCCTGGCGGCGCAGGAGAACATCTCCCCGTACACCTTCACCAAGGCCGGCATCGTCGGGCTCACCCGGTCGGCGGCGGTGGAGTACGCGGCCCGCAACATCCGGGTCAACGCGGTCGCCCCCACTGTGGTGATGACCCCGCTGGTGCAGCACTTCATCGACAGCGCGCCCGATCCGGCGGAGATGCGGGCCCGGATGGAGTCGTTCAACCCGAAACCCGGCATCCCCAGCCCGGACGACGTGGCCGGCGTGGTGCTCTTCCTCTGCTCCGACGACGCCACCTGGATCACCGGCCACACCGTCCCCATCGACGGCGGCTATGTCGCCCGCTGACGGGGACGGTGTGGCCCGGCACCGACGGGGATGGTGTGGCCCGGCCGGCAGGTCGTCGAGGTGACGCGTGACCGCCACGGCACGGCACGGCCGGTGCCCCCGGGCCGGCCCGGCACTTCAGTTGCCGTGGAAGACCGGCTTCTGCTTTTTGACGAACGCGATGGTGGCGGCCCGGTGGTCGGCGGTGGCCCCGCAGATCGACTGGGCCTGCGCCTCGGCGGAGAGGGCGTCGGCGAGGGTGCCCGCGTCGGCGATGGAGAGCTGCCGCTTGATCGCCCCGTAGGCGACGGTCGGGCCGGCGGCGAGCCGGGCGGCCAGCTCGTGCGCGGTGGGCAGCACCTGCTCGTCGTCCTCGACCAGCCGGGTGAGCAGCCCCGACCGGTAGGCCTCGTCGGCACCGACCGGCTCGGCGAGCATCAGCAGTTCGACGGCCTTGGCGTGGCCGACCAACCGGGGCAGTGTCCAGGACGCCCCGGTGTCGGCGGCCAGGCCCACCCCGGCGAACGCCATCAGGAACTTCGTCTTCGGCCCACCGATCCGGAAGTCGGCCAGGAACGCCAGCGAGGCGCCCGCTCCGGCGGCCATCCCGCGGACCGCGGCGACCACCGGCTTGGGCAGGTTCGCCAGCCGGGCGGCGATCGGGTTGTAGTGCGCCCGGACGGTGTCCAACGGATCCCGACCCGGCGACTCCAGGGTCTGTACGTGCTCGCGCAGGTCCTGACCGGCGCTGAACGAGCCACCCGCCCCGGCCAGCACCACCGCCCGGCAGGACCGGTCGGTCTCCAGCTCGGCCAGGGCGTCCCGGAGGGCCTCCTTGAGCGCCACGTCGAGCGAGTTCATCGCGGTGGGGCGGTTCAGGGTCAGGGTGACCACGGCATCGGTGCGGTCGACGAGCAGTGGCTCGGTCACGTCGCTAACGGCCCTTCTGTCGGGGAAGCCGGTTGCCGGCGTCGAGGCACTGCTCGACGTACCGGTCGGCGGCCGGCCGGAGCCGGGTGGCGTGCCTGTCGAAGAAGCTGGCGGCGGCGGTGCCGGGCCAGCGTTCGGGAAGCAACGCCGGGGGGAGTTGCGGGTCCTGGAAAAGGAAGGTACGCCATGCGTGCACCAGCCGGAACCGGGCCGCGTACGCCTCCTCGTCGCCACTGCGTACGGTCACCCCGGCCAGTTGGGCACGCTGTTCGGCGACGAACCGCTCGTACGCGTGCCCGATCTCGCCGAGGTCCCAGGCGCGGCGGACCACGCCCATCGCGCCGGGGGTGCCGGCGGCGTGTGCGGCGGTGAACCGCTCGTAGTGCACCCCGGCCTCCTCCAGCAGCACGTCGACGTCCTCGCTGGCCCGGGTGGCCACCCAGGTGTGCTCGTCGAGGGTGCCGTAGCCGAGGAAGCTGAGGTTGGCGGCGAGCCGCTGCCGGTCCCGGCGGGCCGTCGGGGTCGACAGGACCAGCAGGTCGAACCGCCCGTCCCAGGTGATCCGCCCGGTGCGGTAGATCCGGGCGGCGGCCTCGTCCAGCCGGCGGACCGCCTTGGGCGTGATCGAATACCCGGGGCCGGAGGCGAGCCGCAGCGGTTCGAGCCAGCCCTGGCGGACCATCCGGGACACGGCGGTCCGGACGGCCGGCGGGGCGACGCCGAGTGGGGCCAGCAACTTCACCAGGGCGGCAACCGGTGCGCGCCCACCCCTCGTGCGGAGATGGTCGCCGTAGAGGTCGAAGAGTGCCGACCGTGCCTGCATGACCGCACATTGTGACAGGCCTTCTCAAGATAAGCTAGATGCTGTTACATCAATGCTGCTCCGGTTTGGGTCCGGCGGTGTTCATCAGGGAAAATCGTGGTCGACGCCCCCGCGTACCTTGCGGGTGGTCGGCACGAAGTGGCTGTGGGGCAGTACACCTACCCTGATGTTTAGGTCTGAGGGGAGACAACATGGCGGCGATGAAGCCGCGGACGGGCGACGGTCCGCTGGAAGTCACCAAGGAGGGTCGGGGCATCGTCATGCGGGTCCCGCTGGAGGGCGGTGGCCGGCTCGTCGTCGAGATGACTCCCGACGAGGCCAACGCGCTCGGTGACGCGCTGAAGGCGGCTGCCGGCTGATCGGCCGGCACTCCGCGCGGTGCCGCGCGGACGGTCCCGGGTCCCTGAGTCACCGGCGTCGCCGGTGACTCAGGGACTTCGTCTGTCACCCGCGGGTCATCGAGGTCCCGCACCACGAACTTCCCGGAGGTACGGTCCAGCGTGCTCGCCATCAGCCTCGCCGTCGCCGTCGACCGGTCGGACGTCCTCGTCCTGCCCGTCCGCGCCGCCACCGACCCGGACGGCACCGCGCCGGCACTGGTCGCCACCGCACCGCCGCCCGCCGACGAGCTGCGGACCGAGGCGGAGGCGCTGCTGCCGGCCACCCGGCTGACCGGCCGGGCCGGCGAGACCCTGACCCAGCTGCGCCCCGGTCGTACCCCGGCCCGTCTGCTGCTGCTCGGCGTGGGCGACGGTGGAGAGCGGGCCTGGCGGACTGCCGGTGCCGCCCTGGCCCGTGCCGCCGCAGATGAGACACATATCACGTTGGCTCTGCCGGTCGACGCTACGGCCGGAGTCGTCCGGGCCCTCGTCGAGGGGGTGCTGCTCGCCTCGTACCGGTTCCGGCTGTCCGAGGGGGAGCCGTCGCCCACGCTGGCCGGGGTGACCCTGCTGACCGTTGCGCCGGACCCGCTCGCCGAGGCGGTCGAGGCGGCCCGGACCACCGCCCGGATGACCTGTTTCGCCAGGGACCTGACCAACACCCCGTCCTCGGTGAAGAACCCGCAGTGGTTCGCCGCCCAGGTCGCCTCCGCCGCCGCCGAACACCCCGACCTGCACCTGCGGGTACGCGGTCCACAGGAGTTGGCGGCCGAGGGCTTCGGCGGCATCCTCGCCGTCGGCGGCGGCTCGGCCAGCCCTCCTCGCCTGGTCGAGCTGGACTGGCGGCCCGCCGACGCCCGGCTGCACGTCGTCCTGGTCGGCAAGGGGATCACCTTCGACACCGGCGGCATCTCGATCAAGCCGGTGCCGGCGATGAAACTGATGCGCAAGGACATGGCCGGTGCGGCGGCGGTCGTCGCGGCCACCCTCGGCGCGGCGGCGCTGCGGCTGCCCCTCCGGGTCACCGCCCTGACGCCCCTGGCCGAGAACATGGTCAGCGGCGCGGCGTTCCGCCCCGGCGACGTCATCCGGCACTACGACGGCACGACCAGCGAGAGCACCAACTCCGACGCCGAGGGCCGGCTGGTGCTCGCCGACGCGCTCGGTTACGCGGCCCGCGAGCTCCGCCCCGACCTGCTGATCGACCTGGCCACCCTGACCGGTGCCAACGCGGTGGCGCTGGGCAAGCGGACCGGCGCGCTCTACAGCGAGAACGACGAACTGGCCGCCGCCGTGCTGGGCGCCGTGGACGACGCCGGCGAGGCGGCCTGGCGGATGCCACTGCCCGCCGACTACCTCGAACACCTCGGCAGCGACCTGGCCGACCGGCACAGCTCCCCGGACCGGGGGGCCGGCTCGGTGATGGCCGCGCTCTACCTGCGCGAGTTCACCGGCGAGCTGCGGGACCGGTGGCTGCACATCGACATGTCCGCGCCGTCCTGGGCCGACGGCGACCACGCGGAGCTGACCCGTGGTGCGACCGGCTGGGGCGTCCGGGGCCTGCTGCGCTGGCTGGCGACCCTGGACTGAGCCGCCCACCCCGGCCCGCGCTCCGGCCGGTCAGCGGGTCAGCACTTCACCGCGGCCAGCAGGCCGTGACCGACCGGGAGCAGAGCCGGAATCCACTGCTCGGCCTCCCGGATCGCCTTGACCGTCTCCCGCATGGTCACCGTTTCGGCGTCCCGGGCGGCCGGGTCGCCGATCCGTCCGCCGGCGAAGCCGCCGTTGAGGGCGAGCACCCCGCCGGGGCGCAGCAGCCGCAGCGCGGCGTCGACGTACGCGGCGGAGCCGGTCGCCTCGCCGTCCACGAAGATCAGGTCGTACGCGCCGTCGGCGAGCCGGGGCAGCACGTCCAGCGCCCGACCGGTGATGATCCGGGTGCGGCCGGACAGGAAGCCGGCCTCGACGAAGATCCGCCTGGCGATCCGCTGGTGCTCGATCTCGACGTCGATGGTGGTGAGCACCCCGTCGGCACGCATGCCACGGAGCAGCCAGACCCCGCTGACCCCGGTGCCGGTGCCGATCTCCACCACCGCGCGGGCGTTGCCGGCGGCGGCGAGCAGGCGCAGCGCCGCCCCGGCGCCCGGGGTGACCGCGTCGAGGCCGACCTCCCGGGCGAGGCTGCGGGCGGTCCGAAGCACGATGTCCTCGCCCACGTACGACTCGGCGAACTGCAACGCCTGCGCCGTCGGGCTGCCGGAACTGGCGACCGTGGCGATGGGACACCTCCGGGCGGGATGATGGTGCAACGGGCGGGTTGGCGGTATGAGCCTAGAGGCGAGGCTTCCTCGGCGCAGCCGCGAGTCCACCCGTGACCGTTCCCGGTCGGGCCGGAGTCCGCCCGTGCACCACCGACGGCGTGCCGAAGTCCGTCCGTGCACCGTTCCGCAGGGCCGGAGTTCCGCCGACGGCGGGGCCGGCGGTCGTCGGTGGGGCCGGCGGTCGTCGGTGGTCGGTCGTGACGGGATGAAAGGCGTCGGTCGCGATCACGGGCGGGCAAGAGCTGACTCCGTCCGGCGCATCCGTGCAATCCTGGATGGGGTGCCCTCCTGCGCCGTGACCGCCACCCCCGGTCGTGGCCCGGGGCACCGGGGGACGGACTGGGAGGCACCGACGTGACCGACGGCTGGGACTGGCGAGCGCCCGGCGGGACTCCGGGGTCGGCGTCGCCGCCGGCCGGGCCGCCACAGACAGGCCCGACGACGCCGTACGGGGCCCACGGCGGTCCGGCGTCGCCATGGTGGTCCGACGCGCTCGCCGACCCCTGGCGCGACCCGTACGCCCCGTCAGCGGTGGTCCTGCCGGGCGTGCCGGCCACCGGGGCGGCACCGGAGCCGGTCACCGACCCGGACGCGCCGGGCCGGCCGAAGCTCCGCCAACTGCTGCTCGTCCCGCTGATCGTCGCGCTGCTCGCCGGCACCCTGGGCGGTGCCCTCGGGTACGCCTTCGCGGTGCGTGGCGGGGTCGGCGGCGGGGTCACCCTGGGGGCCGGCCCGGCCGAGGGCCCGGCGCTGGCCCAGCGTCGCCCCGATTCGCTGGCCGGGGTCGCCGGCCGGGTCCTGCCCAGCGTGGTGACCATCCGGGTGGCCAGCCTGGGCGGCACCAGCGAGGGCTCCGGGTTCGTCGTCAGCACCGACGGCTACATCGTCACCAACGACCACGTGGTCGCCGACGGCACCGGCCGGGCGTCGGTGACCTTCAACGACGGCAGCAGCTCCCCGGCGACGGTGGTCGGTCAGGACCCGGAGTCGGACATCGCGGTGATCAAGGTGAACCGCAAGGGGCTGCGGCCGATCGAGTTCGGTGATTCCGAGACGCTCGCGGTGGGCGACCCGGTGCTGGCCATCGGCTCACCGCTGTCCCTGGCGAACACGGTCACCGCCGGCATCATCAGCGCGTTGGACCGCACCATGCAGGCGGGTGAACCGGGTGGGCCGGTCCGCTACTACGCCGCGATCCAGACCGATGCCGCGGTCAACCACGGCAACTCCGGCGGTCCGTTGGTCGACTCGGCGGGCCGGGTGATCGGGGTGAACTCGACGATCAAGTCGCTGGTGGCGGAGGGGCAGGAGGCGGGGAACATCGGGCTCGCCTTCGCCATCCCGATCAACCAGGCGAAACGGATCACCCAGGACATCATCGGCACCGGCAAGGCCCGGCGTACCGTGATCGGGGCCCAGGTCGCCGGCACCGGGACCGCCAGCCGGGCCGGCACCGGCGTGCGCCTGGCGGCCGTGGAGCCGACCGGCCCGGCGGCCGGGGCGGGCCTGAAGACCGGCGACGTGGTCCTCAGGCTCAACGGGCGGCCGATGAACGAGCCGACCGACCTGATCGCCCTGGTCCGCAAGTTCGCCCCGGGATCGGTGGTGACGGTGGAGTACCGGCGTGGCACGACCCGGCAGAACGCCTCGGTGACGCTCGCCGCGGACGCCAAGTGAGGACCGGTCACCCCCTCCCGGATCGGGGTCTGACGTGCGTAGGCTTGGCCCGACGCGACGAGGAGGCCCCGCGGTGCTCGACAACCTGAACTGGTGGGAGATCGGCGTACTGCTGCTCCTGGCGCTGCTGATCTTCGGAGACCGGTTGCCCAACGTCATCAGCGACGGCCTGCGGATGGTGCGCAACCTGCGCAACATGGCCCGCAACGCGACCGGCGACCTGAGCCGTGAGCTGGGCACCGACATCCAGCTGGAGGACCTGCACCCGAAGGCGTTCATCCGCAAGCACCTCCTCAGCGAGGAGGACGAGCAGGCGATCCGCAAGCCCCTCCAGGGCGTCTACGACAACCTGCGGGCGGACGTGACAGGCGTGCACGAGGAGCTCAAGGAGGTCGCCGACCGGGTCGACCCGCGGGCCGCCGCCCGGAAGAGCACCGCGACCAGCACTGCTCCCGCTCCCGCACCGGCCCCCCGCCCCAGCTACGACGACGCCACCTGACCCCTCGGCCCGGGTGGCGGCGGGGGCACGGTCAGCGGCCGGCGGGCTTGAGGCCCAGTGGCTTGCCGAGCAGCGACTCGCGGCGTACCGCCAGCCGGTCGGCCACCTGGCGCAGTGCCTTCGCGGCGGGCGCGTCCGGCGCGGACAGCACGATCGGGGTGCCGGCGTCGCCGCCCTCGCGGACCCGGGTGTCCATCGGGATCTGACCCAGCAGCGGCACCTGCGCGCCGATCGTCCGGGTCAGCGACTCGGCCACCGCCGCACCGCCGCCGGTGCCGAAGACCTCCATCCGGGACCCGTCCGGCAGCTCCAGCCAGGACATGTTCTCGATGACGCCGACGATGCGCTGGTGGGTCTGCAGGGAGATCGCACCGGCCCGCTCGGCGACCTCGGCCGCTGCCGCCTGCGGGGTGGTCACCACCAGGATCTCGGCGTTGGGCAGCAACTGGGCCACCGAGATGGCGATGTCGCCGGTGCCCGGGGGCAGGTCGAGCAGGAGGACGTCCAGCTCACCCCAGTAGACGTCGCCGAGGAACTGCTGCAACGCCCGGTGCAGCATCGGGCCGCGCCACACCACTGCCGCGTTGCCCGGGGTGAACATGCCGATCGAGATCACCTTCACGCCGTTCGCCTGCGGCGGCATGATCATGTCTTCCACCCGGGTGGGTTTGCCGTCCGCGCCGAGCATCCGGGGCACCGAGTGGCCGTAGATGTCGGCGTCCACCACGCCGACGGCCAGGCCCCGGGCGGCCAGCGCGGCGGCCAGGTTGACGGTGACGCTGGACTTGCCGACGCCGCCCTTGCCGCTGGCCACCGCGTACACCCGGGTGCGGGAGCCGGGCTGGGCGAACGGGATCACCGACTCGTCACCGGCGGCGCCCCCGCGCAGCTTGCCCTGCAACTCCTGCCGTTGCTCCGGGCTCATCACCCCGAACTCGATCTCGACGCCGGCCACCCCGGGCACCGCGCCGACGGCGGCGGTGATGTCACCCCGCAGCTTGTCCTTCAGCGGGCACCCGGCGACGGTGAGCAGCAGCCCGACCCGGACCACGCCGTCCTCGCCGATCTCGGCGGAGCGGACCATGCCGAGGTCGGTGATGGGCCGGCGGATCTCCGGGTCGTTGACGGTGGCCAGGGCGGCCTGGATCGCGTCGGAGATGGTGCTGACGGGAGCTGACATGCGGGCAATGCTACGTCGGCGGTGCGGTGCGTCCGCCGGCAGCGGGGCCGGGTGTGAGCGAATCGATCGGCGGGCCGGGGTCGTCCCGGCCCGCCGACGAACCCGGATGATCAGGTACGAAGTGCCACGCTCAGCTCTCCGGGCGGCCGTCCCGGGCGTAGTCGCCGTCCAGCTCGTCCCGGGGCTCGTCGAGCGGCGGTTCACCACCCCCGGACCGCCCCTGGCCAGCCTCCGACCGCCCCTCGCCGCCCCCGGGCCGCCCGCCGGTCCGTTTCGACTGCCGCAGCTCCCGCTTCTGCCGGCGTTGGGCGGCCGCGTCCAGCTCCTCGGCCAGCCGGGCCAACTCCGAGCGGAGGAAGTCCCGGGTGGCCACCTCGCCCAGCGCGATCCGCAGCGCGGCGACCTCCCGGGCCAGGTACTCGGTGTCCGCCTTCTGCATGGTCGCCCGACGACGGTCCTCCTCCAGTGCCACCCGGTCCCGGTCCGTCTGCCGGTTCTGCGCGAGCAGGATCAGCGGGGCCGCGTACGACGCCTGCAACGACAACACCAGGGTCAGGAACGTGAAGGTGTACGGGTCGAAGCGCAGGTCCGCCGGGGCCAGGGTGTTCCAGCCGAACCACAGCGCGATCACCACGGTCATGTAGACGATGAAGTTCGCCGTGCCCATCCCCCGGGCGATCCCCTCCGACCAGCGGCCGAACGCCTCCGCGTCGAACCGGGGCAGCTTGACCCCCCGGGGCTCGCGCGGCTGGTCCAACCGCTCGGCCCGGCGCTGTTCAGCCATCGGTGCCACCGCCGATCGCCGGGGCGGACGGGTCCGTCTCGTCGGCGGTGGCCGGGGCGGGTACGGCGTCCCGGTCCCGCCAGTCCCTCGGCAGCGAGTGGTCGAGCACGTCGTCGACGGTGACCGCGCCGACCAGCCGGTTGTTCCGGTCGACCACCGGCATCGCCACCAGGTCGTAGGTGGCCATCCGGCGGGTGATCTCCGGCAACGGGGTGGTCGGCCGCAGCGGGTCGATGTCGTTGACCACCACCCCGCCGAGCAGGTCGGCAGGCGGCTCGCGCAGCAGCCGTTGGAAGTGCACGATGCCCAGGTAGCGGCCGGTGGGGGTGGTCATCGGCGCGCGGGTCACGAAGACCTGTGCGGCGATCGCCGGGGAGAGCTGCTCCTCCCGGATCCGGGCCAGCGCCTCGGCGACGGTGGCGTCCGGCGGCAGGATCACCGGCTCGGACGTCATCACGCTGCCGGCCGTGCCGGAGGTGTACTTCAGCAGTTGCCGGACCGGGTCGGCCTCGTCGGGCTCCATCAGGTCGAGCAGCACGTCCTGCTCCGGTGGGGGTAGCTCGTTGAGCAGGTCGGCGGCGTCGTCGGGGTCCATCTCCTCCAGCACGTCGGCGGCCCGTTCCCGGTCCAGGGCGGCGAGGATCTCCACCTGGTCGCGCTCGGGCAGTTCGCTGAGCACGTCGGCGAGGCGTTCGTCGTCGAGCGCCGCCGCGACCTCGTTGCGCCGGGCGTCGGGCAGGTCCTGGAGGGCGTTGGCCAGGTCGGCCGGGCGCATGTCCTCCAGCACGGCGAGCAGGTTGGCCGTACCCCGGTTGTCGGCTATGCCGCTCAGGCCGCGTACCCGCTCCCAGTCCACCTGGTGCAGGTGACCACGGCGGGTCAACCGCGTGGACTGCTCGCGGACGGCGACCCGGGACAACGCCCACTCGCCGCCCCGGCTGCGTTCCATCGCGACGTCCACCACCGCGCCGGGCTGGCCGCCCGGGTCGAGCTGCACCCGCCGGTCCAGCAACTCCTGGAGGACGAGCAGCTCGTTGGGGCGCTTCTCGAAGCGGCGCAGGTTGAGGGTGCCGCTGCCGAGGACGACCGCGTCGGCGTCGATGGAGGTGATCCGGTTGATGGACAGGAATATCCGGCGGCGCATCGGCATCTCGGCCACCAGCCCCACCACCTCGGGCGGACGCTGGGTCGGCCGGATCCGGGCCACCGCGTCGCGGACCCGCCCCACCTGGTCGCCGTTCGGGTCGAAGACGGCGACTCCGGCGAGTCGAGCGATGTAGACCCGGTTCGGCGTGCTCACGGCCACCAGCCTAAGCGCCTAGTGTTTGTCACCATGTCGACCCTGGCCTACGAGATCGTGGACGTCTTCACCGACCGCCCGTTCGCCGGTAATCCGCTGGCCGTCGTGTTCGGCGCCGAAGCGCTGGCCACCGAGCAGATGCAGGCCCTGGCGATGGAGTTCAACCTGTCGGAGACGGTGTTCGTGCTGCCGCCGACCCAGGTGGGTGCCACCTACCGGGCCCGGATCTTCACCCCGACCGGGGAGTTGCCCTTCGCCGGTCATCCCAGCGTGGGCGCGGCGGTCACCGCCAGCCGACGCGGGTTGTTCGATGCCGGGTCGGTCAGCCAGGAGTGCCACGCCGGGGTGCTTCCGGTCGAGGTGACCGCGACCGGCGCCACCCTGACCGGCGGCACCCCCACCCTCGGGCCGGAACTCGACCCCGAGCCGCTGCTGGAGATGGCCGGTCTCACCGCCGCCGACCACGCCGGCCCGCCGCCCCGGGTGGCCGGCTGTGGGCTGGAGTTCCCCTACCTCCCGGTGCGTCCGGACGCGGTGGCCCGCGCCCGGGTCGACGCGGCGGCAGCCCAGCGGTACGGGGTGGAGCACATCAGCGTCTTCTCCTGGGACGCCGACGCGCAAACCGCCCACGCCCGGGTCTTCGTGCCGGGGCTCGGGGTGCCCGAGGACCCGGCCACCGGCTCGGCCGCCCTGGGGCTGGGGGTGTGGCTGGTCGCCAGCGGTCTGCTCCCCGGCGACGGGCGCTCCGGGTACGCCGTCCGGCAGGGCGCGGAGCTCCGTCGTCCGTCCGAGTTGGCCTGCACGGTGACCGCCGAGGACGGGATGGCGGTCGGGGCGACCGTGGCCGGTCAGGTGGTGCCGGTGGCCCGGGGCGAGATCCTGGTCCCGCCGTTCGTCGGCTGACCGCGCCACGGGCGTCGGCCGACGGCGCGTGCGGGGCCGCCACCGCAGGTGCTGTGTGCGGGCCGGCGACGAGCGGGACGCGCGGCGGTGCCGTCCCAGTGTGCAGGGCGATGCCCCGCCGGCTGCGGGAGTCGGGTGTCGATCGGGCCAGAGCTGCGAGAGGATGCCGGTGTGACGGACGAGGTGGACGCTTCCGGGTCGACGCCCCTGGTCGACGAGGCGATGAAGAAGGCCGCCGTGGCCTGGGTGGGCGTCGGCGACCGGCCGGCGGTCGCGCTGTGGTGCGTACCCCTGGAGGGGTCGTTGTTCGTGGTCAGCGGGCCGGGGGAGCAGACCGCGCCGGGGCTGGCCGACGCCGCTGCCGCCCGGGTCACCCTGCGCGGCGACCACGGCGGGCGCATCGTGACCTGGCCGGCCCGGGTGACCAGGCTGGCCCCGGGCACGCCGGAGTGGGAGACGTCGGCCCCACTGGTGGCGGCGAAGCGGCTGAACGCCTCCGGCCCGACCGCCGACCTGGTGGCTCGCTGGGCGGCCGACGGTTGCGCGCTGACCCGCCTCGCCCCGGACGGCCCACCGGACGCCGGGGAGGCCCTGCCGGATGCCTCGCTGGCCGCCGAGCCGCGCGGCGCGGCAGTGGTCCGGGCCACCCGCAAGCCGTTCCGCCTGCACCGGGTCCGCCGCCGCTGACCCACCGTCCGGCGTCCGCGGCACCGGCGGTGGCTGTGTGAGGATTGCTGTCCGTGTCCTCTGCCCCACCCCACCCCCGTCCGCCCGTCGATCCGCTGACCGTCGGCGTCCTGGTGCTCGCCGTTTCCTCGGTCTCGTCGTCGGCCCCGCTGATCGCCTTCGCGGCGGCCCCGGCGCTGGCCGTCGCGTTCTGGCGGACGATGCTCTCGACCGCCGTGCTCGCCCCGTTCACGCTGGCCCGCCGCCGGCCCGAGCTCCGGTCGCTGACCGTGGGGGCGGGCCGCCGGGAGGGCTGGTACTGCGTGCTGTCCGGGGTGGCGCTGGCCGCCCACTTCGCCACCTGGATGCCGAGCGCCCAGCTCACCTCCGTCGCGGCGGCCACCGCGCTGGGCGCCACCCAGCCGGTCTGGCAGGGGCTGATCGCCCGCTGGCAGGGCCGAAGGCTGTCGTACGCCGTCTGGGGCGGCATCGGGCTGGCGGTGCTCGGCGCGGTCCTCGCCACCGGTGCGGACGTCGGGGTCTCCGGCCGGGCCTTCGCCGGTGACCTGCTCGCGGTGGTCGGCGGTATGTTCGCCGCCGTCTACACCGCGTTCGGCGAACGCGCCCGCGCCACCATCAGCACCGCCACCTACACCACCATCTGCTACGGCGTGTGCGCGGCGGTCCTGCTCGCCGTCTGCCTGGTCGGCGGGGTACGGCTGCACGGCTACGCGTCAAGCACGTGGCTGGCGATCATCGGGCTGGTCGCGGGGGCCCAACTGCTCGGCCACTCGATGTTCAACCATGCGCTGCGCCGGGTGTCGGCGACCACGATCAGCGTGCTGATCCTGCTGGAGGCGCCCGGGGCGGCGCTGATCGCCTGGGCCTGGCTGGGGCAGTTACCGCGTCCGCTCGCCCTGCCCGGGTTGGCGCTGCTGCTCGCCGGGGTGGCCGTGGTGGTGCTCGGCGGATCCCGTGCCGGCCGCCGCCCCGCCCCGGCGGTCCCCGCCGACGTCGCCCCACCACCGCCCTGACCGCCTGCCCGCGACCCGCCCGACCACCTCCGCTGCCGCTGCCTGACCGGGCCGCTGCCGGACGTCGCGTTCGTCCGTCTGTCTGTCGGCGGCGATGTCGTTCGTCGCGATTCCACCCGAATCGCCGACGCGGGTTCCGCCCGCACGTGAGAGTGCGGGGGGAGGTGGGGCGATGTCGGGGCGGAGCGCGGAAGAGGAGCACGGCGGCACCGTGGTCACCCCGTCGGCGGAGTTCCCGCCGCTCGACCCGGCCGAGGTGGACACCCTGCGCCGGGTCGGCGCGCACTGGCCGACCGGGGCGCCGCCCGCCCTGCCGGTCGACCCGACTCTGGACCGGTACCGGAGCAGTCCCGCCCCGGGCCGGTTCAGCCGGCTGGCCCCGATCGCCCTGTTCCGGCCGGAGCAGGCCGAGCGGGCCGGGCAGGCCGGGCGGGTCGGGCAGGCCGGGCGGGATGGGCGGGACGGGTTGGTTGCTGCCGCACCGGCGAGCCCGCCCGACTCCCGGCTCGGCCGGCGGCTGGCCCGGGTCCGACGGGTGCTCCTCGGCCCGCCGCTGACCAGCGCGGCGGTGCTGCACGAGCGGATGCGCAAACTGGTGGCCCTGCCGGTGCTCTCCTCCGACCTGCTCAGCTCGGTGGCGTACGGGCCGGAGGCGCTGTTGACAGTGCTGGTGCTCGCCGGCAGTGGCGCACTGGGCCTGGCCCTGCCGCTCTCGGCCGCGCTGGTGCTGCTGATGGTCGCCGTCGGGATCTCGTACCGGCAGACCATCCCGGCGTACCCGCACGGGGCCGGGTCGTACCTGGTGGCGGGGGACAACCTGGGCGTCGGCGCGGGGCTGACCGCCGCCGCCGGGCTGATGCTGGACTACGTGCTGACCGTGTCGGTGTCGATCGCCGCCGGAATGCACGCGATCACCTCGGCGCTGCCGGGGCTGACGCCCTTCACCGTGCCGCTCGGGGCACTGGTGATCCTGCTGCTGCTCGCCGGCAACCTGCGCGGGGTACGCACCGCCGGCAACATCTTCGTCCTCCCCACGTACGCCTTCGTGGCAGCCCTGTCGGGGTTGCTGGTGGTGGGCTACCTGCGGGCGGCGGGGCGGGGGTTCGTGCCGGTGGCCCCGCCGGCCGTGCCGGCGACCCAGGGGCTGGGGCTGCTGCTGGTGCTGCGGGCGTTCGCCTCCGGGGCGGTGTCGATGACCGGCATCGAGGCGGTCTCCAACGCGGTCCCGGCGTTCCGCCCGACGGAGTGGCGCAACGCGCGCACCACGCTGGCCTGGATGGTGGCGATGCTGGTGGTCCTCTTCGCCGGGCTGACCCTGCTGATCCACCTGACCGGCCTGGTGCCCCGCCCCGGTGAGACGCTGCTGTCCCAACTGGCCCGGGTCACCTTCCCGACCGGCCCCTGGTACGCCGTCGTCCAGGCGACCACCGCGCTGATCCTGCTGCTGGCCGCGAACACCGCGTTCAACGACTTTCCCCGGCTGCTGTTCTTCATGGCCCGCGCCGGTCACGCGCCGCGCCGCTTCCTGCACCTCGGCGACCGGCTGGCGTTCGGCAACGGGCTGGTGGCGCTGGCCGGGACGGCGATCGTGGTGTTCGTCGCGTTCGGCGGGCACACCGAGAAGCTGATCCCGCTGTACGCGGTGGGGGTGTTCCTCGCCTTCACCCTGTCGCAGAGCGGCATGGTGGTGCACTGGCGGCGGCACCGGGAGGCCGGCTGGCGGCGTCGGGCGCTTGTCAACGGGGTGGGCGCGGTCCTGTCCGGTCTTGTGCTGCTGACCGCGGCGGTGGCGAAGTTCACCGAGGGGGCGTGGGTGGTGGTGGTCGCCGTACCGCTGCTGGTGCTGCTCTTCCACCGGGTGCACCGGCACTACCGCACCCTGCACGCCGCCCTGGCCCTGCGACCCCCGCCGGCCGGGCGGGAGCCCGGGGCTCGGCCGTCCGGGGCTCGGCCCTCCGGGGCGCGGTCGCCGTCGGTGGCGGGCGGGCCGGGCGCGGGCCCGCCGCCCGCCGCTCCGGACCGCGCTGCCGGGTCCGTCGAGGGGGAGGAGGTGCCGCAGGAGCTGCGGCACCTGGTGGTGGTCCCGGTGGTACGGCTCAACCGGGCGTCGATGCGTGCCCTGGCGTACGCGGTGTCGCTGGGCCGGCCGACGCTGGCGGTGCACCTCGCCCCGGAGGACGCCGAGGCGGACCGGTTCCGGGAACAGTGGCGGGCCTGGGGGGACCACGTCCGGCTGGAGACGATCGTCTCGCCGTACCGGGCGGTGATCGGGCCGTTGGCGCACTACCTGGCCGCGTTGCACGCCGCCGCGCCGGAGCTGGTGCTGACCGTGGTGGTGCCGGAGGTGGTGCTGCGCCGGCCGTGGCACCGCCTGCTGCACAGCCGTACCGAGCAACGGCTGCGCAAGGCGTTGCGGGCGCTGCCCGGCGTGGTGGTGACAAGCATCCCGGTCCACCTCGTCGAGTAGAGCGGCTACCCGACTGGTGATTTCTCGAGTTCGTGGCCTGCGTCACAGCCATAGTGTGCGAGAATCGCACTGTGGCTGACATCGACGCGCGGACGCTGGGGGAGCGCATCCGAGAAGCGCGTAAGCGTGCAGACCTTAGCCAAGAGGACCTCGGACAGGCGGTGGGCATCGAGCGCACGGTCATGAACAAGATCGAGAGTGGCGTACGTAAGGTCACGGCACTCGAGTTGGCGGACATCGCCTCCGCAATCGGTGTGCGAATGTCGACTTTCTTCGAGGAGCCTGTTCCCGCGCTTGTCGCGCATCGGTCCAGCCAAGGGCTGGACACCGTGGACTCGCAGGTCGACGCCCTGCTGACGAAGTTCGCCAGCGAGGTCGAATTCGTCGCCTCGTTGGGCGTCGACGAACTGGGGCTCGGTGGTGCCGAGGCGGTCGTCCGGGCCGGCATCACGCCGCCTGCAACCAACGTGGAGGCCGAGGCGCTTGCGGGGCAGGCGCGCGACCTGTTGGCCTTTTCGGCAGCGGAACCGATCCGCCAGTTCGCCGAACGGGTCGCCGACGTCGGCCTTCTGGCGTTCTCTCGCGATATCGGCAAAGATACGGCGGACGCAGGATCGATCCTATTGCCCCGTGGCGGTGTATGTCTCGTGAACAGCCACATGAAGGTCGGCCGTAGGAGACTCGCCCTAGCGCACGAACTCGGTCATTACCTCATCGCGGACACGTACACCATCGACTGGCGAGTGGCTGACCACTCCGATCTTGTCGTCCCCCTGGAGTCACGCCTCGATCGATTTGCGCGCGCGTTTCTGCTGCCCGAGGTTTCGGTCACCCGGCAGTGGGAGGAAAAGGCCTCCCAGTCCGGAGAGCGCGCTGCGGCGATCTATCTGGCCAGTGCGTTTCGGGTTGACATGGCCACCCTCGCAAAGCGTCTGAGAGAATTGGGTCTAGCAGACAGTGAGCAGGTCGCCTCGGTGCGCAAGTACCGCACGACCCAGGCTGACATCGTAGAGATGGGTCTCAACGTCCCCTCGGAGGAGTTGGCGGGGACGACGGTTCCTCGATCGTTCGCCCGTGCGGTGCTGCGGCTCGTGCGGGATGAGCGAATCAGCCGCGAACGGGCCTTGGACCTACTTCAGGGCACGTTCGACGAGGTGGACCTGCCGCAGATTCGCGAGCGTCGGGCCGACGAGATCTGGCGTTTCGTGTCGTGACGGCGGTTCCCGAGAACGCCCTGGTTTTCGACACCGGGCCGTTGCGCCATTTTGCGAAGCAGGGATGGCTGAGGGTCCTGCATTTTCTGGCTGAGGGCCGACCTGTCTACATCCCTGAGAGCGTGGAGCGTGAGCTCAATGGTGCTGTCGAGCATGTGCCGGCCGCCCGTGCGGTGCTCGATGCAGATTGGATCCAAGTTCACAGGTCAACTGATCTCGATTTTATCGAGGCGTTCGCCCACTACGCCGATCGGCTGGTGGCTGGTGGTAGGAACGTTGGTGAATGTGGGGTGCTCGCCATGGGGCAGGTCTACAAGTGTGAAATCGTGTTAGACGACGCCGTGCCGCGTCAGATGGCGGAAGAAAGAGGTCTCCAAGTCACGGCGACCGTTTCGCTGCTGTGCGAGGCGGTGCGCACGAACAGACTCGCCATGCCGATGGTCGAGTACCTGGCCGACCATCTTCTGGAAGGCGAGTACTACCTGCCCTTTGGGGTCGGCGGTTTCCGTCATCATGTTCTGGAGAACGGGCTTCTGGAATACGACGAACTGTGACCGTCTTCCTGCGCGACGGTGGTGCGTAGGAGTAGTAGTTCCCTTCGAGGCCGGGTCAGGGTTCGATGCCGACGGCCTTGGCGCTGGCGGTCCAGAGGCGGGCGGCCAGGGCCGGATCGGCCGCTCTCGGCCAGGGGCGGCGCAGCCGCCGATCGGCGTAGTAGCCGCCGTCGACCAGCCGGGAGGCGGGCTGGTTGGCCAGCCAGACCAGGGTCTCCGCGCCCTTCTCCGGGCTGCGGAACGGCATCACCCGCATGCCGAGGGCGACCAGCCGGCTGTCCGCGCCGAACCGGGTCCGCACCACGCCCGGATGGAACGAGTACGCCGGCACGTCCGGCCAGCGTCGGGCGGCCTCGGCGGCGAACAGGATGTTGGCCTGCTTGCTGGTGCCGTACGCGCGCATCGGCCGGTAGCGGCGCAGCGCGGCGTTGAGGTCGTCCGGGTCGAGGGTGCCGCTGCGGTGCGCGCCGGAGGCGGTCACCACCAGCCGGCCGACCCGGCCGATCAACAGGTTGCTCAGCAGGAACGGGGCCAGGTGGTTGGCCTGGATCGACAGCTCGAACCCGTCGACCGTGGTGAGTGGCGCCAACACGATCGCCCCGGCGTTGTTCGCCAGCACGTCGATCCGGTCGTACGCCGCCCGTAACCGCTCGGCGAGGCCGCGTACGTCGTCCAGCACGGCGAAGTCGGCGCGGAACAGTTCGGGGCGCTCGCCGGACGCCTCGCGTACCCGATCACCGGCGGCCTGGAGTCGGGCCGGGTCCCGGCCGACCAGCACCACCCGGTCGCCCCGCCGGGCCAGCGCCACGGCGGCGGCCAGCCCGATGCCGGAGCTGGCCCCGGTCACCACCACGGTCCGTCGCCCAGTGAGATCTTCCTCAGGTCCGTCCACCCCGGTCACGGCACGAGGTTACCGTGGCGTCACCACATCCTCGGTGCCACCGGACGGGCCGCCCCGGGCTCTCCGGGGCGGCCGGCCGGATCAGTACGCGGTGCCGTAGCCGGTCGACGACTCCTGGTTGGCCAGCCAGACGAAGAAGACCACGATCGCGATGGTGGCCAGCACCGCGATGACGGTGGAGATCCAGCCGACGATGATGCCGGCGGTGGCGAAGCCCGCACCACCCTCCCCCCGCTCCTTGAGCTGCTTGCGGGCCACGTGGCCGAGGATCGCGCCGATGATGCCGATGTAGCCGCCGAGCCCGTAACCGCAGAGGCCGATCGCGCCGATGATCGAGACGATCATCGAGGCGATGGCGAGGCCGTTCTGGGGCGGCGGGGGCTGGTAGCCGCCGTAGCCGGGGAACCCCGCCGGTTGCGGGTACCCGCCGGGTTGCGGGTAGGCGGCTGCGGCGGCGTACGGGTCGACCGGGCCGGCCTGGGCGGGGATGAACGGCGCACCCGCGAACGGGTCGGCCGGGGCGTAGGGGTCCTTGCCTGTCGGTTGGGTGGAAATCGGCTGGCCGCTGACCGGCAGGGTCGGGTCGGGCTGCTGGCTCGACGACGCCGGGTCCTGCCAACCGGAAGGCGGGGGGTAGGTCATCTGATCTTCTCCGTCGCATGTAGGTGCGCCGTCAGGGTAGCCAGCGCCGGACAGTACCGAGGTCCGCCCATGTTTGCTCGCTGCCCGAGGCGCGCCGGGGTCCGCCCGTGGTGGCTCGTTGCCCGGGCCGCGCCGACCGGGCAGGATGCCCGGCATGGCTATCGACGCGCGTGGGGCCGACCGATCCGGCAGCCGACCGAGGCGGGACGTGAGCCGTCCCGGCCTGGCCCGGCGCACCCGCGCCGGCGGCGGGGGCAGCCAGCCCGGGCAGGACGAGCCGATGCCGGTGGCCGACCCGGTGACCATGCGCCTGGACGGCCGGGTCGCCCTGGTCACCGGCGCGGGAAGCCCGGACGGCATCGGGTACGCGACCGCCCGTCGGCTGGCCGACCTGGGGGCCCGGGTGGCGATCGTCTCCACGACCAGGCGGATCCACGAGCGGGCCGGCGAGCTGGGCGTGACCGGCTTCGTCGCCGACCTGACCGACGAGTCCGAGGTCGGCGCACTGGCCGACGCGGTCGCCGAGCAGCTCGGTGACGTCGAGGTGCTGGTGAACAACGCCGGCCTGGCCAGCCGGGCCAGCCCCGAGGTGCTCCGCCCGGTGGCCCAGCTCAGCTACGACGAGTGGCGTGGCGAGATCGACCGGAACCTGACCACCGCGTTCCTGTGCAGCCGGGCGTTCATCAGCGGGATGGCCGAGCGGGGCTGGGGACGGATCGTCAACCTGTCGGCGACCGCCGGCCCGGTGAACGCCCTGCCCACCGAGGCGGCGTACGCGGCGGCCAAGGCGGGCGTGGTCGGGCTCACCCGGGCGCTGGCGATGGAGATGATCGCCGACGGGGTGACGGTGAACGCGGTGGCCCCCGGCACGATCTACACGGCGGCCTCCACGATGGCGGAGATCAAACAGGGGCTGGGTACCCCGGTCGGACGCCCCGGCACCCCCGACGAGGTGGCCGCCGCGATCAGTTTCCTCTGCTCCCCGGCGGCGTCGTACATCACCGGGCAGATGCTGGTGGTGGACGGCGGCAACAGCGTCCGGGAGTCACAGTTCCGCTGAGCGGCGCCCGCTGTCGTACCGGCCGGACCGGCAGCACGATGCCGTCTCAGTAACCGGTGCCGCTGTTGCTGCCGGCACCGGCCCACACCACGACGGCCAGCCAGCCGCAGCAGGCGAGCACCCCGATCACGGTGAACGCGTAGCTGAGGACCAGTCCCCAGGTGGCGAGCTGGTCGCCTGCCTCTCCGGTGCGCTTGATCTGCCGCTTCGCCAGGTGACCCAGGACGATGCCGGCCGGGGCGAAGACGAAGGCGAGGACCAGGCACAGGACCGCCAGTACGTTGGTCCCGCCGCCGCCCGGCGGCCCGTACTGCCCGTACTGCCCGTACTGCCCGGGGGCCGGGTAGCCCGGTTGCTCCCCCCAGGCCTGCTGCTGGCCCTGGTCCCCTGGCTGCTGCCCCCACGGTTGCTGCTGCCCCCATGGCTGCTCGCCCGGTGGCTGCTGCCCCCACTGCGGCGGCTCGGTCGGCTGGCTCCACGGTGGCGGCTCGGTCGGCTGCCCAGGCGGGGGCTCGGCGGGCTGTCCCCACGGTGCCGGCTCGGCGGGTTGTTCCCAGGGCGATGGCCCGGCGGGTTGTTCCCAGGGTGACCGGGCGGGCTGCATAGGTCCCCGCTCTCCGCCCGTCGAGCCGGGCCCGGGTGGGGCCGCCGGACCGTCGGGCGGGAGGTGGGGTGGCTCGTACGGTGACGGTGGCTGCTCCGGCTCCCCCGCTGGGGTACTCACGGTGTCCACCCTCCGCCGCAGGTCAGTGCCCTTCCTCCGGCGGACGCTACCGGCAACGGTGCACCTTTCACCGTGGTTGAGGGGACTGGTCACCTTGGCGGGTAGGCCGGGACGCCCCGAAGGCTGATGCAGCCGAACCCGCGCCGGCCTCGGTCGAGGTGGTCTCGGTCGCGCTGGTCAAGCCGAGCTGGTCTCGGTCGCGCTGGTCAAGCCGAGCTGGTCCCGGTCGCGCTGGTCAAGCCGAGCTGGTCCCGGTCGAGGTGGTCAAGCCGAGCTGGTCAAGCCGAGCTGGTCTCAGCCGCGCTGCTCCGGGTCGAGCCGGGTGAGGCCGGCGGCGGCCCGTTCGACGATCAGGCACCGGTCCTCGACGTAGTCCATGCCGGCCTCCTCGGCGATCCGCCGTGCCTCCGGCGAGACGATGCCGAGCTGGAGCCAGACCGCCGGGGCGCCGATCGCCGCCGCCTGACGCACCACCTCGATCGCGTCCCGGGCCGGCCGGAAGACGTCCACCAGGTCCACCGGGTGCGGGATGTCGGCAAGCGAGGCGTACGCCCGCTCACCGAACAACTCGTCCACAGTCGGGTTGACCGGGATGATCCGCCAGCCGTACCGCTGCATCTGCGCCGGTACCCGGTGCGCGGCCTTGCCCGGGTCGCGGGACGCGCCCACGACGGCGATCACGGCGGAGTCGGCGAGGAGTTGCTGTGCGGTCCGCATCCGCCGAGCCTAGCCCCGCCGGTCGGGAACTCCCGCAGTTGTGGGTGGCAGGCCGAATCATCGGCGGCCCGGTTCTCCGGGCAGTGGGCCGGCAGCGGACCGGCTCTATCGGACGGCGAGGTCGGCAGCGGTCGCGGTCACAGCAGGGCGAGTTGTCCGGGAGCGGGGTGCGGGTGACGGAGCCGGCAGGCTGCGGGTGTCGCCGGGCCCGCCCCGGGCAGCGCCAGCGGCAGGGGTGGCGTCGCTGGCGCTGCCCGGTCGGGATGCGCCTCGTCCGGGGGAGCGGAGAGGCGCTTCCAGCGCATGCCGCTCATTCGAACACGTGTGCGATTGCGGTGCAAGTGCGCGACGGCGGCCCGGTCCCGTGGACCCGGCCGCCGCCTGTGGCGTTCAGTGCTGGTGGTTGGCCAGCTGCTTGCGTACGTCGTCCATGTCGAGGGCCTGGACCTGCTCGATCAGGTTCTCCAGGGCCGACTCGGGCAGGGCGCCGGGCTGGGCGAAGACGATGACACCGTCCCGGACCGCCATGATCGTCGGGATCGAGCGGATGTCGAACTTGGCGCCGAGCTCCTGCTGGGCCTCGGTGTCGACCTTGCCGAAGGTGATCTCCGGGTGCTTCTCCGACGATCGCTCGTAGACCGGGGCGAACCGCTTGCACGGGCCGCACCACTCGGCCCAGAAGTCGACCAGCACGATGCCGCTGCTTCCGGTCACCTCGTCGAAGTTGGCCGTGGTCAGCTCAACGGTTGCCATTGGACTCTCCGATCAGCGCGGATTGCTTTTTCGTCCGGTAGAACCAGGCGGTACCCCGGCAAATTCCCGGGTTGCGGGCACCGAAACCGGCGCGGCCCGGACGGCCCGATCCTGCCCATCGAGCCGTGTCTGTCGATGCGCGCGTGCGGACTGCACTTGCATGACGCATTTGCGTGACCGGCCGTGATGGGAGCGTTTCCAGGGAGATCGCAGCCCGGAGCAGCCATCATGCCCGAACTTGCCGCCTGACAAGGGCCTACTTCACCTGCGGAGATCGCTCTCTCGTTGATCATTAGTGACTCTTCGTATTGTTACGAAAAGATAAATGTGACCTCCGTCTCTGTTCGTTCATCGCGCGGATGGGGCAGAATCTTGGGCATCAGAGCGTGGGCGGCGGGTGCCGGGGAGGGCCCCGCCGCTCATTGCGTCTCCCCCCGGGTGAGCCCCGGTGTGGCATTTACCTGTCACCCGCGTCCCCGGTATCTCCTTAACCAGCGGTAAGGCGCCTCGGCCGCACTCCGTCGCCGCCCACCGAGGGGGAGGCCGCTGCGCCGCGGTGATCGGGACGCTGCGCCACGTCGCACCAGCCGATGCCGTCTCGCCCCGTGCCGCCACCGGCTGGTGCGGTGCCGCCCCTGCCGATGGCGATTCGCCCTGGTCGGCGGCGGGGTGTCGGCGAACACCCGGGCGGTGGGCGGCGAGCGGCGCGAATCGGGGTGGGACGTGCCCGTCACCTCTTCGGTCGGCCTATGCTGACGGCGGAGGTCCTGATGAGCCACTCCCTCGCCGGAGAGCCGCCCTCTGCCGGACGGCGTGCCGCACCGTTGACCACCGCCGTCTATTCCGCCGCCGAGTGGGATCTGCTCACCACGCTGCCCGGTCGGGTGCTGGTTGCCGCCGCCACGCCCGGCCCGGGTCGACCGGTCCGGGAGGTCGCCGTCGGGCTGGACGCGGTCGCCGCCGGCCTCGTCGGCTTGGACGCGGTCGCCGCCGGCCGGGCCTCCGACAGCGACCTGGTCCGCGCCGTGGTCGCCACGATCTACGCCCGGCACGACAGCCCGGCCGCCCTGGCGACCGGTGAACTGGCCGGCCCGGCGGATCTGCCACCGGTCTGCCGGGCCGCCGTGCGGGTGCTGCGGCGCAGGGCCGACCCGGCCGACTCCGCCGCGTACCGGCAGTGGGTCGAGTCGGTGGCGGTCCGGGTGTGCCGGGCCGGTGATCCGGACCTGGCCGACCGGCGGTTCCTGGACCGCCTGGGCGACGCCCTGGGGCTGCGCTGACACCGGGCGGGCATGGGCGGCTACGGCACCCACGAGAACCAGGGCCGACCGGGGTGGGTCACGACGGCAGCGGTCGAGGGCCGTACCCTCCTGGGATCGTGACCGAGGACCAGCTCGACGTGGGTGTCGGACCGTGGCCCGGCGATCCGCCGGACGACCCCCGCTACGACCCGGAGCTGCTCGCCGCGGGCGATCGGCGCAACGTGGTGGACCGCTACCGCTACTGGCGGCGGGAGGCCGTCGTGGCCGACCTGGACGAGCGTCGACACGACTTCCACGTGGCCATCGAGAACTGGCAGCACGACTTCAACATCGGCACGGTGGTCCGCAACGCCAACGCCTTCCTCGCCGCCGAGGTGCACATCGTCGGGCTGCGTCGGTGGAACCGGCGGGGCGCGATGGTCACCGACCGGTACCAGCACGTCCGACACCACCCGACGATCGAGGAATTCGTCGGATGGGCCGCCGGCCACGATCTGCCCGTGGTCGGCATCGACAACCTGCCCGGCTCCCGACCGCTGGAGACCACCACCCTGCCCCGGCGCTGCGTGCTGCTCTTCGGCCAGGAGGGCCCCGGTCTCTCCGATGCCGCCCGGACCGCCTGTGAACAGCTCTTCTCGATCGCCCAGTACGGCTCGACCCGGTCGATCAACGCCGGAGTGGCCAGCGGCATCGCCATGCACGCCTGGATTCGCGCGTACGCTGCCGCCCCGCCGGCCTGACCCGCCGCCCGCTCGCGGGTGCTCCCCGGATGCCGGCCGATCCCGGGCCCGTCGGGTCGGCGCGCGCCTTCCCAGGCTCTCGGGGCGGCCGGCGGCAGGCGGGACGAGGAAGGGGCAGCGCGTCGGCGGGGTCGGCTTGACGGACCCGCCTCGTGGGGCCACGGTGGGGATGTGAGTGTCGTGGTGAGTTGTCCGAGGTGTGCGGGTCAGGTGCGCCCGCCCGACCTGATGAACGGTGCGTCGCGCTGCGTCCGGTGCGGGCCGGTCGCTCCGCTGCACGTGCCTGAGCACATCGATGCCGAGATCGTGGCGAGCGTGGTGGACCGGGTCGCCGCCGAGGGCGACCCGGAGCGGCCCGCGCTGCCGCTGTGGTGCCCGTGGCCGCTGCCGTCCGGCTGGACCGTGACCGGGGTGGCCTGGGCCGGTGACGAGGCCGGTGGCGTCCGGGCCACGGCCGTCGCGTGCGCCGGGCCGGCGCCGCTCGGTGGCGGACCGGCCGAGCTGGTGCTGGTGGCGGAGGAGCCCGGGGTCGGACTGGGCACCCGGTTCGCCGGGGTGGCCGGCCCGGACCCCGGTCCAGAGTTGACGGAGGTGCTGGCAGGGCCGGGTCCCGGCCCTGGTCATCCCGAACACGTCGAGCCGGCGAGGATCCGGGCCGGCGGCCATCCGACTCCACTGTGGTTGGTCAATTCCGCAACGGATCGAAGCGCGTACGCCGGTGAGGCTCGGGGAATGTGGCTCCATGCGATAGCCTGGCCGGCGAGCGCGGGTCACCTCCTCGCGGAAGATGTCGTCCTGCACGACCTCACCGAGTGGACTCCGCCCGAGCTCGTGTACGGCGCACCGTCCCCGTACCTGCACGGCAGGGCCTGACGGCCCTCCGGGTGAGTCGGAGATGGGACGCAGATATTCACGCTGCGGCACCATGCTGATACTGTGGGTGCCGCTGCGGTAAATGGACCCGGCGCCGCGCGAGAGGATGGCCCGCTATGGTCAAGAAGGTCCTCACCTGGGCCGGTATCGCATTCTTGATCTTCTTCGTTGCCTACCGGCCAAATTCGGCAGCGGACGTCTTCAAGTCGCTCGGCGGTGGCATCGTGGACATCGCCCAGGGCTTTGGTGACTTCTTCACGAGCCTCGTCGCCTAGCCGCCGATGGGCAGCCCCTCCGGACCCCCGTTCGACCCGGACGATCCCGGCCGGGACCGCCGGGAACAGGACACCGAACCGATCCCGAGGTACCGGCCCGACGACGGGCCGGGCTACGGGTCCGGTGCGGGGTTCCCCGGCGGACCGTCCTTCTCGGACGACGCCGGCTACGGCGACGGCCCGGGATACGGCGGTGAGGGGCGCCCCTGGGGCCGTGATCCGGAGGCGGACTACCAGCAGCCGGTCATCTCCGAGGAGGAGTTGGCCGGCCTGCGGTCCGACTCCCAGGGCATGGCCCCCCGCCGGGTACTCCCGCTGGAGGACGAGCCCAGTTCGCTTGTCGCCCGCTACCTCTTCCCCACCGAGCGCTACCGGGGCGAGTGGAAACGGCACTGGATCCACCTCACCACCCCGATCATCGTCGGCGTGGCGGCCACCTTCGTCCTCGGCTACCTCTCCGGCTTCCTCGCCGGGCAGGACGTCGGCGCCCTCACCACCATCGCGGTGCTGCTCTGGTTCGCGGTGATGGGCTGGGTCGCCTGGAAGGTCGCCGACTGGTGGTACGACCGCTTCATCCTGACCAACAAACGGGTCATGGTGGTCAACGGCATCGTCACGCGCAAGGTCGCCATGATGCCACTGGCCCGGGTCACCGACATGAAGTACGAGCAGACCCCGACCGGCCGGGCCCTCAACTACGGCACCTTCGTGCTGGAGTCCGCCGGCCAGGAGCAGGCGCTGCGGGAGATCAAGAATCTGCCCAACCCGAACGAGCTCTACCTGCGGGTGGTCGAGGAGATGTACGAGCCACAGGCGGTCGAGGCCCGGTTGGGCAAGGAGGCCGACGAGGCCAAGGCCGACGACGGCGCCTGAAGGTTTTCGTCCGTCCGTCGGGCGAACTACACACCTTTCGCCGTCGACCGGGTGCCGCCCGGCATGGCAGCCTGCCTGGCAGGACGGGGTGCGGAGGTGAGCGGTGGTCGACCGGGATCCGCTGGAGGACGAGTTCCGCGACTTCGTCGCGGCGCGCTCCGGTGCCCTGCTGCGCACCGCGTACCTGCTCGCCGGGGACTGGGCCACCGCCGAGGACCTGCTCCAGACCGCGCTGACCAAGACGTACCTGGCCTGGCGACGGCTGGGTGGGATCGAGGCGGTCGAGCCGTACGCCCGGCGGGTGCTGGTCAACACGTCCACCAGTTGGTGGCGGCGACGGTGGCACGGTGAGCGCCCCACCGAGGTGCTGCCCGAACGGGCCGGCGTGGACGAGATCGCCCAGCACCTCGACCGGGACGCGCTCTGGCAGCACCTGCGGGCGTTGCCCGCCCGACAGCGCGCGGTGCTGGTGCTGCGCTACTACGAGGATCTGTCGGAAGCCCAGACGGCGGCCCTGCTGGAGATCTCGCCCGGCACGGTGAAGAGCCAGACGTCCCGTGCCCTGGCCACCCTGCGCCGCAGGCTCGGGGCCGAGGCACAGCTCGACCTTACGACCGATCCCGTCCCCCGCCCGGTCGAGCCGGCACCGCTCCCGGCGGATGCCGGCCCCCGTCCGGTGGTGGCGTCCGCCCGTCCGGTGCGTACCCCCCGACCGGCCTCGCCCGGCCTGGTCACCGACCGGGCCCGGACACCGACGCGGGCCACACCGGTCGCCGCGGAGACCCGATGAACTCCCCGTCACCCCGGCCGGGCAACCAGACCGGCCGCCCCGAGCGTCCATTCGCCGTGACGCACGACGAGCGGCTGGAGCGGGCCCTGCGGGAGACCCTCTCCCAGCGGGTCGCCGTACCGCACCGGCTACCGGTAGACCCGGCCGGGACGGCGCTGGGTCGGGCCCGGCGGATGCGCCGACGGCGTACGGTCGCCGGGTTCGCGCTGGCCGGCGTCGTGACGGCCCTGGCCACCGGTGGGATGACCCAGCTCGGCGGGCAGGCGGAGCGGCCCACCACCCCGACCGTGGTGCTCGGCGACCCGAGCAGGGTGGCCACCCGGTCCGCCGACCCGGTCGCGCCCGTCCCACCAGACGAACCGACCGACGGCGAGGTCGAGCTGATCATGGCCGGTGTCCTGGTCACCGCCACCGGTCAGCGGTACGACCTGGGCGTCGGGCCGGTCGACCGCGCGCAACGGCTGCCCGATCGTGGTGGCTGGCTGCTGACCGGGGCGGTCACCGCTGCCGGCCGTACCCTCTGGATGGTGCCCGCGGGCGGTGAACCGCGGGCGCTGCTCGCCGGGGCGGAGGAGATCGTCCTGTCGCCGGACGGTCGGCAGGTGGCCTGGCGCGACGAAGGCCGGGTCTTCGCGGCCGGGATCGTCGCCGGCCAGCTCCTCGCGACGGTGGCCGAGCCGGCTCCCGCCGGTGTGGTCCCGGTCCGGTTCGTCGGCAGCCAGGTCGTGCTCCGGGCCGGTTCCCAGGGCGGTCACCTGCTGTGGCGGCCGTCCCCGGGCACGCCGCCCGGCACCGTCGCACCGGACGTCCTCGACGTCTACGGGAGCAGGGCGGACGGCCGGCTGGTCGCCCGGGTGCGCGTCGGCACCCGGAGCTGCCTGGCCCTGCTCGGCCCCGACCTGAGCCCGGGCAGCACCCGCTGCGAGCCGACGCCCGCCGCCGACGGTCGGGGCGCCGTCTCCCCCGACGGGCGGTGGCTGCTGGTCAACGGTCGACTCGCCGGATCGGACGGCGCGATCCTGGTCGACCTGACCGGCACCGCCGCGCCCCAGCGGACCGCCGGACCGGTGATCGGCGACGAGGTGGCCTGGACGGACACCCGCCACGCGGCGTACGTCGACCGGGACGGCACCCTGGCCCGGCTACGCGCCGACGACGTGCTGGCGGGGGAGCGGGCTGTCTCTACCCCGGTTGCCGGGGCCAACGCCGACGTCCGACCGGTAGTGGTGGCAGGCCCGGAGTGACCTCGCGCTGACCGGCGGCGGCTGACCCGCCCGGTAGCGTCGGGACCATGCCCGCGCGCCCGATGATCGACCTGCACGCCCACTCCACCGCCAGCGACGGCACGCTCGGCCCGGCCGAACTGGTCCGGGCCGCCGCCGAGGCCGGGTTGGCCGTCGTGGCGATCACCGACCACGACACCACCGCCGGGTGGGGGCCGGCGGTCGACGCGTTGCCGCCCGGGTTGAGCCTGGTCCGGGGCGCGGAGATCTCCTGCCGCTGGCACGGCGTCGCACCGGCCGTCCCGCTGCACCTGCTGGCGTACCTGTTCGACCCGGCGCACCCAGGGCTGGTCGCCGAGCTGGCCCGGGTACGGCAGGCCCGGGAGGTACGCGGCGAACGGATCGTGGCGCTGCTGCGGGCCGACGGCGTCGACGTCAGCTGGTCGGAGATCATGGCCGCCGCCGACGGTGGGACGGTCGGCCGCCCGCACATCGCCGCCGCGCTGATCCGGGCGGGTCTGGTCGCCACCACCACCGAGGCGTTCGGCCGGGACTGGCTGGGCGAGCGGTACCGGCTGCCCAAGGAGGACATCGACGTGTTCCGGGCCGTCGCCCTGGTCCGGGCGGCCGGGGGCGTACCGGTCTTCGCCCACCCCCGGGCCAGCCGGCGGGGGCGGATCGTCCCGGACGAGCTGATCGCCGAGTTGGCCGGGGTGGGGTTGGCCGGGTTGGAGGCCGACCACGAGGACCACACGCCCGCCGAGGCGGCCCACGTCCGACGGCTCGCCACCGAACTGGGTCTGCTGGTCACCGGCTCGTCGGACTTCCACGGCAGCCACAAGACCGTCCGGCTGGGCGCGCACACCACCGCGCCGGAGGCGTACGAGCGGATCGTCGCGGCGTCCTCGGGGGTGACCGGCGTCGCTTCCGGCTGATCCGCGTTCGGCCTGACAGCGGCACCGCTACCCTCGTCCGGTGGATCTCAAGCTCTTCGGCGAGGTCTTCGTGACCCTGCTGGTCATCGTCGACCCGCCGGGCATGATGCCGATCTTCCTCGCCCTGACCGGCCCGCTGGCGGCCCGTGACCGGAACCGGGCCGCCTGGCAGGCGGTCGCGCTGGCGCTCGGCGTCATAGTGGTCTTCGCCGTCGCCGGCCAGACCCTCCTCGCCTACCTGCACGTCGACCTGCCGGCGTTGCAGGCCGCCGGCGGGCTGCTGCTGATCCTGGTCGCGCTGGAACTGCTCACCGGCAAGGCCGACGACCCCAGCCAGCAGGTCACCTCCAACATCGCCCTGGTGCCGCTGGGCACCCCGCTGCTGGCCGGCCCCGGCGCGATCGTGGCGACCATGCTCTTCGTGCAGCAGGCCGACGGGGTGGGACAGGTCTCCGCGATCGCCGCCGCGATCGTCGCGGTGATGCTGGCGGTCTGGATCGTGCTGCGGTTCTCCGGCGGGATCGTGAAGATCCTCCGGCCGGGCGGCATCGAGGTGCTGACCCGGATCGCCGGCCTGCTGCTGGCCGCCATCGCGGTGCAGCTCATCGCCGACGCGGTGGCCGCCTTCGTCACCCAGTACGTGAACATGAGCTGAGCCACCGTCGTGCCGGTGCCGGGCTGTCGTACCGGGCTGGCAGGATCACGGGTGTGCGACGAGCCTCCTCCGCCGGTACCCCCCGGCCCCGCTCCGGCCAGTCCGAACAGCTCGGCTTCGCCGGCATGCCCGAACGGCTCTTCACCTGCACACCCAGCAAGCTCGGGGCGTACGCCGACTGCCCCCGGCGCTACCGCTACGCCTATCTGGACCGGCCCGCCCCGCCGAAGGGGCCGCCGTGGGCGCACAACTCGCTCGGCGCCAGCGTGCACACCGCCCTGAAGAACTGGTATGCGCTGCCTGCCGACCGGCGTTGTCCCGAGGCGCTGCCCGCCCTGCTCAAGGGCACCTGGGTTCGGGAGGGCTACCGCGACGACGAGCAGGAACGGGCGGCCTACCAGCGGGCGCTGGGCTGGCTGGAGGGGTACGTCTCGACCCTCGACCCCGGCGACGACCCGTTGGGCGTGGAACGGGTGGTCGCCGTCAAGACCGCCGTGCTGGCCTTCAACGGGCGGGCCGACCGGATCGACTCCCGCCCCGGCCCGGACGGCCCCGAGCTTGTCATCGTCGACTACAAGACAGGCCGCACCGGGCTGGACGCCGACGACGCGCGCGGCTCGCAGGCGCTGGCCCTCTACGCGTACGCGGCCGAGCGGACGTTCCGTCGGCCGTGCCGCCGGGTCGAGCTGCACCACCTGCCGACCGGCACCGTCGCCGGGCACGACCACAGCGTCGAGTCGCTGACCCGCCAGCTCACCCGGGCCGAGGACACCGCCCGGGACATCATGGCCGCCGAGCGGTCGGTCACCGACGGCGTCGACCCGGACGAGGCGTTCCCCACCGTGGCCGGGCCGCGCTGCGGCTGGTGCGACTACCGGCGCACCTGCCCGGTGGGCGCGCAGACGCCCGGCCGGGAACCGTGGTCGGCGATCGACCGCCCCACCACCCCGGCGGCCGACTGACGCCGGTTCCGGTGCCGCTGTCGAGCCGGGTCGAGCCCACGGTGCGGGGGCGGTGCGGGGCGGGGAGTTGCCCGGTTCAGGCGGCGGTGAGGCGGGCGGCGCGCTCCTTCGCCGCCTGCTGGATCGGGTCCTCCCGCCAGGTGCGGGGCAGCGCCGACAGGGCCAGCCGCAGCGCCCGTACGCTCAGATCCGCGGAGAGTGCGGTGGTGGGCAGCCCCAGACCGCCGTACAGCCGGAGCGCCCACGGCGGCAGCAACCCGAGCGCGGTGCCGGCCACCCCGAAGTACGCCCAGCGCGGTGGCCCGAGGCTCAGCCCGAGCCGGGCCGGTCGGCTGAGCTTCCACGGGATCGGCGGTGCGGTCAGGAACAAAGCGGTCTCCGCCGCCGCCTTCGTCATCCGCAGTTCGGGCCGGACCGCCCGGTAGTAGTCGGCCACCTCGGCGGCGCTGCCGGGCACCTCGGCCGGATCCAGCCCGACCAGTGCGGCGGCCCGCCGCTGCTCCGTGTAGTACTGGTCCACCTCGGCCCCGGTCAGCGACAGACCGGCCCGTCGGGCGGTACCGACGAACGACTCGGCCCCGGTGACGTGCACCCAGCGCAGCAGGTCCGGCTCGTCGATCCGGAACTGTTCCCCGGTGAACGGGTCGGTGGCGCGTAACCTGGCGTGCAGGGCCCGCAACCTCCGACCGGCCGTCTCGGCCTCGGCGGTGGTGCCGTAGGCGACCGTCCCGATGTACGTGCCGGTGCGGGTAAGCCGGCCCCAGGCGTCCGACCGGAAGTTGCTGTTCTGGGCCACCCCGGCCATCGCCCGGGGGTGCAGGGCCTGCAGGTAGAGGGAACGCAGGCCGGCGACGATCAGGATCGGTTCGTCGTGCACCTTCCAGGTGACCGAACCGGGACCGAAGAGGCCGAGATCGTCGCTGTCCACCCGTCAACAGTGCCACGCCGGACGGCGTACCGCCCGGTGCCGGGATACTCCACTGCGGGCCGGCGGGCCGGCGGGCCGGCGGGCCGGCGGGCCGGCGGGCCGGCGGGGCTGCGGGGCTGCGGGGTCGGGACGACGCCGGGTGAACCGGGGCGCTCGCGACCACGTGTACGCGGATGGGGGACATCGCGCCGACCGGCCCGTCGTACGCTGTCTGCCGCAACCGCATTCCACTGCCGGAGGTGTCGGTGTTCAAAGAGATCAACGGTCTGCCAGGTCACGTCCTGGTGGTCCATGCCGTGGTGGTCTTCGTACCGCTGCTCGCCCTGCTGGCCAGCGCGTACGGGTTGATGCCGCGCTGGCGGCCCCGCCTCGGCTGGGCGGTGGCCATCCTGGCCGTGGTCACCCCGGTCCTCGCCTGGGTGGCGACCGAGTCGGGGGAGGCGTTCGAGGAGGCGCTGGAGGAGAAGGGCTACTCACCCGAACTGCTTGCCAAGATCCACGAGCATTCCGAGTTCGGCGACATTCTGCTCTGGTTCACCCTCGGGCTGGCCGTGGCGGCGCTGCTGTTGCTGGCGGTGACCAGCGACCGGGTGCGTACCCCGGACCTGCCCAGCTGGGCGATCTGGGTACTGACCGCGATCGTCGTGGTGCTGGCGGTGCTCACCACCATCTCCGCCTATCTCACCGGGGACAGCGGCGCCGCCTCGGTGTGGAGCAACACGTTCTGACCGGTCACCCCGGGCGGTAGGCCGACCACGGCCGGCCGCGCACCACCGCCGCTCGGGCGAGGGTGCGCGGCCGGCCGGTCCGCAGGTGGGCGTCCGGCGGGTGTCCAGGCGGGGGTGGCTGGCGGTGGTCAGCGCAGCGCGCGGGAGCAGAGCAGGCAGAGCAGCACCAGCAACACGACGCCTACCACTGCGCCGACGCTCCAGGTGACCCGCTGCGCCCGTTGCTCCGCCGTGTCCATCGCCGCCATGTCCTGACCGGGCAGGGCGCGGGCCGGTGTCGCCTCCAGGTGTACCGGTGGACGCCAGCCCGGCGGCGGCGGCATGGTCGGCGGCGGCCCGGTGTAACCCCCCGCCGCAGGCCACCCCGATCCGGCTTCGGCTTTCGGCTCGGCTGCGTTCGTCGGGGGCGTCGGCTCGGTGGGTGCGGGGGTGGGTTGCTGCGCGGGCGGGCGTCGCCAGTAGTCGTCCTCGGGGCTGGCACCGCTGGGCGTCGTCACGCCGTCCGACGCTACCAACCAGGCCCGTGGAACGGGTCGACCCGCCATTCCGCAGGATGGTCGATCGGGCCGGTCCTCCGGGTAGTCTTGCCGGTTGTGATCACCGAGGACCCGGCCGGGCGCGGCGTGCCCGGCGACGACGACCGCGCGGTCGACCTCAGCGACGACTTCGTGGTGTTGCCCGAGCAGACCGCCGACGACACCGACTTCGGCTGGGGTGAGCGCCGTGGTGGCAACGACGACTGGTTGCTCGCCGAGCGTCCTCCGCACTGGGACTGAGCGTCGCCGGCCATCGTGCGGGCCCGCACGATCAATATCGTCCTGACGTGGGGCCGGCGGGATCCACTTCCGGTGGCGCACCCGGGCGGGTGCGATACCGCTGTGTCGACACGTGAGTGGCTCAGCCCCGGACCACGACGCTGAACCGGCTGCCCTCCGGCTGGCCGACGGAGCGCTGCGCCTGATCGGGCCGGACCGCCAGGTAGAGCGCGGACGAGCCGTCGGCGGCACCTCCACCCACCACGTCGAGCACCAGCGCGTCGGCCGCCAGCAGGATGGTCTCACCGGCCGTCCGACCACCCGGCACCACGAGCAGGTCGACCCGCGCGCCGGGGCGGAGGACCGCGAGGGCGGCCGGTTCGGCCAGACGTACCGGCACCCCCACGAAGCCTTCCGGCAGCGGCAGCGCGGCCGGGGTGTCCCCGTCGGCGGACCGGCTCCCGTCCGCCCCACCGGGGACAACGGTCCCGCCGGTACCCGGGGTGGGTGCGATGCGAGCGTGGCCGGGTTGGCTCGCGGCGGCAGCCCCGTCCGTCGCCCCGGTCGGCGGAGCGGGACATCCGCCGGGGTCGGTCGTCGGGGCGGAGGAGCCTGCGGCGGCGAGGGAGACGGTGGGTGGTGCAGCGCTGGTGGGACAGCCGGTCGGGGTGTCCAGGACGAGCACCGCCAATCCGAGCAGGGCGGCCACCAGTGCCGCCCGCAGCAGGGCTCCCCCGCCGGGGCGGCGCGGCCAACGGAACGGCCGCAGCGAGCCCTCACCATCCATGCCACCGGCCGTCATGACCACACCTCCGCCGCTCACCGGATGCCCTGCCGGCATCCCGCTTCAGCAGGCTAGGCGCGGGACCACCAACCCACGAGCCGTCGTCCGCAGCCTGTGGACAACAAACGAACCTGTGGAAAACCCCCCACCCCCCACCCCCCGCTGACCGGGTCACGCCGGGCGTCCT
>NZ_JBTMMT010000062.1:0-40355 GCF_055517075.1 Micromonospora sp. DSM 43699 | reverse complement strand
CCCCCGCCCCGCCCCCGCCCCGGTGATCAAGAGGTTTAGGTCAATTTGGAGATCAACAATGACGCAAACTTCTTGATCACCGGGGCGAAAGGGCGGGGCAGGGCGGTGGCGGGGTGGGGTGGGGTGGGGTCAGGTTGGGCGGGCGTGCCAGGCGAGCGCGGCCGGGTCGGTCAGCGAGGCAACCTGGTCCACCACCACCCGCAGCCGGGCCGCGTCGTCGGGGGCGGCCCGCCACAGCGGGGCGAAGACCGGGTCGAGCACGTCCGGCGCCCGCTGTGCCAGCACCCCGACCAACTCGGTGAGGATCTCCCGCTGTCGCTCGTAGCGGCCCTGCGCGTCAGGGCGGCGCATCACGTACCGCAGGGCGATGCCCTTGAGCAGCGCGCACCGTACCCGCAGCGGCCCGGGTACGACGAGGTCGGCGGCGTAGCGACGGTGCGGCCCGGGACCGAACCGGGCCGTGGTGGCGGCCACGGCGCTCGCCACGAAACGGCCGGTCAACGCGCTGGTGGTGGCCTTGAGCGCGACCTGGGCGCGATGGCTACCGTCGTAGCCGGCCAGCGGGACGAGCAGCGGATCGGCGAGCAGTTCCCGCAGTGCCTCGCCGAGGTGGTCAGGCGACTCGGTGGAATAGGTGGCTGCCACGTCGGCGCAGAGGGCGGCCCGCTCGTCCGGGTCGGCGAGGAGTGGGCGCAGTGAGACGTAGCCGCCGTGGATGCCGTCCTCGACGTCGTGCACCGAGTACGCCACGTCGTCGGCCCAGTCCATCACCTGCGCCTCCAGGCACCGACGGGCCCCACCGAACGGGTCGACGGCGGACGGGGCGGTGGTGGAGGGGGTGCCGGTGCGGAGCCAGTCGAAGACCGGGCGGTCGTCGCCGTAGACGCCGAACTTGCGCAGCCCCGGGCGGCGGGGCCAGGGGTACTTGCTGACCGCGTCGAGCGCGGCCCGGGTGAGGTTGAGCCCGGCGGGGCTGCCGTCCGGGGCCAGCACCTTGGCCTCCAGCCGGGTGAGCACCCGCAGGGTCTGCGCGTTGCCCTCGAAGCCGCCGCAGGGCGCGGCGAGTGCGTCCAGGGTGTCCTCGCCGTTGTGGCCGAACGGCGGGTGCCCGAGGTCGTGGGCCAGCCCGGCGGTGTCCACCAGATCCGGATCGCACCCGAGCCGGGCACCCATCTCCCGGGCGATCTGGGCCACCTCCAGCGAGTGGGTCAGCCGGGTACGCAGGAAGTCGTCGGTGCCGGCGACGTGCACCTGGGTCTTCGCGGCGAGCCGACGGAACGCGGCCGAGTGCAGCACCCGGGCCCGGTCCCGCTCGTACGGGGACCGGCCGTGGCCGGTGTCCTTCGGCGTCTCCTCGACCCACCGCTGCGCGTCGAACGACTGCCCGGCGGCTGGTGGGACGGGCACCTCAGCCATCCGGCCACCCCTCACGGTCGTACCCCATGGTCGCGGGAGACCAGGTTACGCCGCGCCACGCCGGACCACGCACGTGCCGAGACGCCGGGACGACGCCCACCGGCGACGGGCAGGGCCGCCGCCGGTGGACGTCGCGGCGGGTCAGCGGCTGTCGGAGCCGGTGGTCTCGATGGCGGCCCGACCGGCCTCCAGCCGGGCGACCGGCACCCGGAACGGCGAGCAGGAGACGTAATCCAGCCCCACCTCGTGGAAGAAGTGCACCGAGTCGGGGTCGCCGCCGTGTTCGCCGCAGATGCCGAGCTTCAGCCCGGGGCGGGCGGCCCGGCCCTCCTCGGCGGCGATCCGGATCAGCCGGCCGACCCCGTCGCGGTCGATCGACTCGAACGGGGAGATGCCGAAGATGCCCAGCTCCAGGTAGCGCCAGAAGAACGCGCCCTCGACGTCGTCGCGGGAGAAACCCCAGGCCATCTGCGTCAGGTCGTTGGTGCCGAAGGAGAAGAACTGCGCCGCCTCGGCGATCTGCCCGGCGGTCAGCGCCGCCCGGGGTACCTCGATCATGGTGCCGATCAGCACCTCGACCCCGCTGTCCCCGACCACCTCGGCGATGATCTTCTCGGCCTCGGCGCGTACCGTCTCCAGTTCCTGGACCGCGCCGACCAGCGGCACCATGATCTCCGGGCGGGCCGCGCCGCCGTCGCGGGTGACCGCGACGGCAGCCTCGGCGATCGCCCGCACCTGCATCGCGAACAGGCCGGGGATGACCAGGCCGAGGCGCACACCGCGCAGGCCGAGCATCGGGTTCTCCTCGTGCATCCGCCGGACGGCGGCGAGCAGCGCCTCCTCCTTGGCGACGTCCTCGCCGCGTTCCTGGGCGACCGCGACGTTGACCGCGAGCTGCTCCAGCGGGGGCAGGAACTCGTGCAGCGGCGGGTCGATCAGCCGGACGGTGACGGGCAGGCCGTCCATCTCGCGGAAGATCTCCACGAAGTCCTGGCGCTGCAGGGGCAGCAGAGCGGCGAGGGCGTCGGTGCGGTCCGCGTCGGTGGCCGCGAGGATCAGCCGTTCGACAAGTTCCCGGCGGTCGCCGAGGAACATGTGCTCGGTGCGGCACAGGCCGATGCCCTCGGCCCCGAAGCGCCGGGCCCGCGCCGCGTCCGCCCCGGTGTCGGCGTTCGTCCGGACGGCCAGCCGCCGCCTGTCGTCGGCGTGCGTCATGATCCGGTGTACGGCCCGGACCAGCGCGTTGTCGACGTGCGCCGGGTCGAGGCTGCCCTCGAAGTACTGCACCACCTCGGACGGCATGACCGGCACCTCACCCAGGTAGACCTTGCCGGTGGTGCCGTCGATGGAGACGACGTCCCCCTCACCGACTGTGTGCCCGCCGACGGTGAACCGCTTCGCCGGCACGTTGACCTCGATCTCGTCGGCCCCGGAGACGCAGGTCTTGCCCATCCCCCGGGCCACCACGGCGGCGTGGCTGGTCTTGCCGCCGCGCGAGGTGAGGATGCCCTGGGCGGCGATCATGCCGTTGAGGTCGTCCGGGTTGGTCTCCCGACGGACCAGGATCACCGACCTGCCCTCGGCGGCCAGTTCGACCGCGCGGGCGGAGGTGAAGACCACCGCGCCGGAGGCGGCCCCCGGGGAGGCGCCGATGCCCGTGGCGACCGGCGCGAAGTCGTGGTCGAGCTGGAAGCGGGGGAACATCAGCTGGGCGAGCTGCGCCCCGTTGACCCGGTGCAGCGCCTCGTCCAGGTCGATCAGGCCCTCGTCGACGAGCTGGCCGGCGATGACGAACGCGGCGGCGGCGGTGCGCTTGCCCACCCGGGTCTGGAGCATCCAGAGCTTGCCCCGCTCGATGGTGAACTCGATGTCGCAGAGATCCTGGTAGCGCCCCTCCAGCCGGGCCATGATGTCGAGCAGCTCGTGGTAGGACCGGCTGTCCAGCCGTTCCAGCTCCTGCAACGGCACGGTGTTGCGGATGCCGGCGACGACGTCCTCGCCCTGGGCGTTGGCCAGGTAGTCGCCGTAGATGCCCTGCGCGCCGCTGCCCGGGTCACGGGTGAAGGCGACCCCGGTGCCGGAGTCGGGGCCGAGGTTGCCGAAGACCATGGTCACCACGTTGACCGCGGTGCCCAGGTCGGCCGGGATGCGCTCCTGGCGGCGGTAGAGGATCGCCCGCTCGGCGTTCCACGACTCGAAGACCGCCCGGATGGCCAGGTCGAGCTGTTCGCGCGGCTCCTGCGGGAACTCCCGCCCGGTGTGCTTGACGAAGATCTTCTTGTACGCCTCGACCAGCCCGCGCAGGTCGTCGGCGTCCAGGTCGAGGTCGTCGTGCGTACCCTTGGCCCGCTTGACCTCGTCGAGGGCGTGCTCGAACTCCTCGCCCGGCACCTCGCAGACGGTCTTGCCGAACATCTGGATCAGCCGGCGGTAGGAGTCCCAGGCGAACCGGTCCGCCCCGTCGGAGCCGGCGGGGTCGGCGCTGCCGCTCGCCTGCCGGGCGAGCCCCTGCACGCTGCGGTCGTTGAGGCCGACGTTGAGGACGGTCTCCATCATGCCGGGCATCGAGAACCGGGCGCCGGAGCGTACCGAGACCAGCAGCGGGTCCTGCGGGTCACCGAGGCGACGGCCCATCTCGCGTTCCAGCGCCTCCAGGTGGGCCTCGATCTGCCCGGCCAGCCCGTCCGGCTCCCGCCCGGTCGCCAGGTACGCCTTGCAGGCCTCGGTGGTGATGGTGAAACCGGGGGGCACCGGCAGGCCGAGATTGGTCATCTCGGCGAGGTTGGCGCCCTTGCCACCGAGCAGGTCCCGGAGCTCCTTGTTGCCCTCGGCGAAGTCGTAGACGTACTTGTCGTCAGCCTTCTCTTGCGCTGTCACCAGAAGCCTCCCACGCGCGCCGGAATTGACACTTAACGAAGGTTTAGTTCTGAGCTACCCCGGGGCTGGCCTCCGGCAATCCGGCCTGGTCAGCGTTCGGTGGGCGAAGGTTAAGCGAACATCGGGCGGGCTGGGGCCGTTCGGTGACAATAGGCACAGCCATCACGACTATCCGCGTTCGCACCGGTTTCTGGGAACGCTTCCATGCGCACGATCACGCAATTACGGTTCCTCCTCGTACCCTTGACGTCACCGGTTCCGCCAAACCTGACCTTTGCCATATCCCTCGCGGATACACCCCTCGGAGCTGCCCCGTGTCGCTCACCCCACGTACCGGCGTCGTCCCCGTCCCCGAGCAGCCGCAACGGCCCGACGCCGGCCCGACCCCGGACGAGCCGCCCACTGTCGCGCCCGCCGCCCCCGGCGAGCCGCCCACTGTCGCGCCGCACGGGCCGCCCACGGTTTCACCGTCCGCGACCGAGCTGGCGCGCAGTGCCGCCGAGGCTGCCGGTCGGCAACTCGCCCGGCCGACGATCGGCCTGGGCGACGTGGTGCCGGCGCCCGGGTCGGTCCGGCCGCAGCCGACCGCCGACTTCGTCCTACCGGCCGACGCGGCGGTACGGGTGAGCGTCGACCCGGCCGCCCGGGAGGTCGCCGAGCACCTCGCGGAGCTGCTCCGCCCGGCCACCGGTTACCCGCTACCGGTCACCGACCTGCCGACCGCACCGGGCGCGCTTCAGCTCACCCTGTCCGCCGTCGCACCGCACGGCGCGGCGGAGGCTACGTCCGGGGGTGACGAGGGATACCGGCTCGACGTCGACGTCGACGGGGTACGGATCACCGCCGACACCGCGACCGGCCTCTTCCACGGCGTACAGACACTGCGGCAGCTGCTGCCGGTGGCGGTGGAGAGCAGGACGCCGGTGACCGAACGCTGGGTGGTGGCCGGCGGCACCATCGTCGACCGGCCCCGCTTCCCCTACCGGGGCGCGATGCTCGACGTGGCCCGGCACTTCTTCGCCGTCGACGACGTGCTCCGGGTGATCGACCACCTGGCCCGGTACAAGCTCAACCACCTGCACCTGCACCTCACCGACGACCAGGGGTGGCGGATCGCCGTGGACTCCTGGCCCCGGCTGGCCGCCGTCGGCGGGCGCACCGAGGTGGGTGGTGGCCCCGGTGGCTGGTACACCGCCGCCGACTACCGGCGCATCGTCGGGTACGCCGCCCGTCGGCACGTCACCGTCGTACCCGAGGTGGATCTGCCCGGCCACACCAACGCGGCACTTGTCGCGTACCCCGAACTCGCGCCGGACAAGGCCGCGCCGCCGCCGTACACCGGCACCGAGGTCGGCTTCAGCTACGTCGACCCCACCAGCGAGCGGACGTACGACTTCGTCTCCGACGTGCTCGGTGAGGTCGCCGCGCTGACCCCCGGGCCGTGGCTGCACCTCGGCGGCGACGAGGCGTACAAGGTGAAGGGTGCGGCGTACACCGGTTTCGTGCAGCGGGCGCAGCGCGTCGTCGCCGGGCTCGGCCGGACCGTGGTCGGTTGGCACCAGATCGCCCCCGCCGACCACGTCGAGGGCCGGGTCCTCCAGTGGTGGGGCACCAACGGCGACGACCCGGCGGTGGCCGAGGCGGTACGCCGGGGCGCCCGGTTGATCCTCTCCCCCGGCAACCACGCGTACCTGGACATGAAGTACGCCCCGGACACCCCCATCGGACACGACTGGGCCGGTCTGATCGACGTGCACCGGGCCTACCACTGGGACCCGGCGACCCACCTGACCGACGTCCCCGCCGAGGCGGTGCTCGGCCTGGAGGCCCCGCTCTGGACGGAGTCGGTTACCTCGCTGGCCGAGATCGAGTTCCTGTTCTTCCCACGCCTGCCCGCCCTCGCCGAACTGGCCTGGTCCGCGCCGTCGACCCGGAGTTGGGCCGGCTTCCGGGAGCGGCTCGCCGGCCACGGCCCGCGCTGGCGCGCCGCCGGCATCACCTTCCACCCGTCCCCGGAGATCCCCTGGCCCACCAGGTCAGCCGCCGGGCACCTCCCCGGCACCGCAGAACCCCCGAACCCGCCGCCACTCCGACCTGCCACCCCTCCGCCCCTCCGACCACAGCCGGTCACTTCGGGCACACAGGGCCCATAGATCACATAGATCACATAGAGTGACTGCTCTCCGGCCGACCACCACATACCTCCCTCGGACACTTTGCTCTGCCGCCACATACGCACCAGGCACACCAGGTGACCGTCGCGGGGAGGGCAGCAGAGCAAAGTGGGTGGAGGGTGAGGGTGCGGGCGGCTTGTGTATCACACTGGGTGACCGAATTCGGGGGTTGCCGACGGGTGTCGTCAGTGGCGACACCCGATGACGGATCGGCCCACAGACGGGTGGCGGGGGTCACCCGCAGGGCGGAATCGTCGGCCGGCCGGGGTCGTTACACCTGGTAGCCGCGATCGCCCCGGCCAAGTCCTCGGGCTCGGCCCCCGGTCCGCCCGGCGGGCCAGCGACGCGTCACCCCGGCACCCGTCCGGCATCCCCACGATCGCCGGTCCGATCTTCCTCTTCACCTGCCGTTGCGGCACGACCGCGCCATCCCGCGCCCCCGCGGGACCGTGCGGGGACCCCCGAGATGCAGAGGAGCACCTCCATCATGCGTACCGACATCCTGCGTAAGACCGTGCTGACCGCTGCCGGCCTGGCCGCCACCGCCGGTGGCATCGCCGGCCCCGCGCTGGCCGCGCACGCCGCCGAGACCACCCGGCCCGCCGCCGTGGTGCAGGCCGACCGCAAGCCCGCCGGTGAGCGGGAGCTGAAGGTCGACTACGCCGCCCAGCCGAACTTCTACTACTGCGGCCCCGCCGCCGCCCGCAACGCCCTGAGCGTCCAGGGCAAGAGCATCGACGTCGACGCCATCGCCAAGGAGATGGGCACCACCGAGAACGGCACCGACAGCATCAACGACATCACCCCGATCCTGAACAAGGAGACCGGCCGCAAGGACGCCTACCGCAGCACCGAGATCCCGGCCGGCAAGGTCGACGGCAAGCGCATCGCGCAGCTGCGCGCCGACGTCGTCCGGGCGGTGGACGACGGCCGCGCCGTGGTCGCCAACATCGCCGGCACCGCCACCGACACCGACGGCAACACGCACTCCTTCGAGGGCGGGCACTACATCAGCGTCGTCGGCTACCGCGACGGTGGTCGGGTCGTGACGATCGCGGACTCCGCCAACCCGGACACCGCCTCCTACCGGATCGACGTCGACGAGCTGGCCCACTGGATCGCCAGCCGCGGCTACGCCTCCTGACCCTCCCACCGATCGTGCGAAGGGCCGACCCCCTGGAGGGGTCGGCCCTTCGCCGTCGGCACGGCCCGAAGACAGCCCGGCCGGCAGACCGCACCGCCGGAAGGCGGCGCGAACGGAAGACGGCGCGGCTACGGGCGTCAGCCGCCCGAGTCGTCCAGTTCGGCGCCCTCGGGGACGGTGTCGTCGTCCCGGCTGGCCAGCCAGCCCTCGGGCAGGAAGACCTTGCCGGGAGAGTTCGTCCGGCCCCGTGGTTGGCCGAGCGCGGCCACCGGGAACGGTTCGGTGGCATCCAGCTTGCCGAGCAGGTCGTCCAGCTGGGCCAGGCTCTCGATCATGGCGAGCTCCCGACGCAGCCCACTACCCACCGGGAAGCCCTTCAGGTACCAGGCGACGTGCTTGCGGAAGTCGGTGCAGCCGTCCCGCTCACCCCGCGACGGGGTGCGCGAGCCGGCGGTGAACTGGTCCACAAGCAGTTCGGCGTGCCGTCGCATGGTCACCGCGACCTCGCCCAGGGTCGGCAACCGACGCTCCGGACGGCCGTCGAACGCGGCCTCCAGGTCGGCGAAGAGCCACGGCCGCCCCAGGCAGCCCCGTCCCACCACCACCCCGTCCACCCCGGTGTGGGCCACCATCCGCAGCGCGTCGTCGGCCTCCCAGATGTCGCCGTTGCCGAGCACCGGCACGTCGAGCGCCTGCTTGAGGGTGGCGATGGCGTCCCAGTCGGCGGTGCCGGAGTACCGCTGCGCGGCCGTCCGCCCGTGCAGGGCTACCGCCGCGACCCCGGCGTCCTGGGCGGCCAGCCCCGCCTCGACGTACGTCAGGTGGTCGTCGTCGATGCCCTTGCGCATCTTCACGGTGACCGGCACCCCGGCGGGTGACGCGGCGTCCACAGCGGCCCGCACCAGCCGGGCGAAGAGCCGACGCCGCCAGGGCAGGGCCGAGCCGCCACCCCGACGGGTCACCTTCGGCACCGGGCAGCCGAAGTTCAGGTCGATGTGGTCGGCGAGATCCCGCTCCACCACGATCCGCACCGCGGCGGCGGTGACCTCCGGGTCGGTGCCGTAGAGCTGGAGGCTGCGCGGCTGCTCCTCGGCACCGAAGGCGATCATGCGCAGGGTCTTCGGGTTCCGCTGGACCAGCGCGATCGTGGTGATCATCTCGCAGACGTAGATGCCACCGCCCTGCTCCCGGCAGAGCTGTCGGAAGCCGACGTTGGTGATGCCGGCCATCGGCGCGAGCACCACCGGCGGCCACACCTGGTGGGGGCCGATGGTGAGCGGGCGCAGGACCGGAGCGGGACTGGTCACGTACCCAAGAATCCCATGCCGGCGGTGATCCGCCGACGGCCGGTGTCCGGCCGCCTCCGCGACGGTGGGCGAACCCGCACCGCGACGACGACCGGCGTACGGCTTCAGTACGTGCCGGGGTCGGCGAGGATCAACCCGCAGACGTCCACGATGACCGAGGTGGCCGCGTTGACGTAGACGCCGAACGACAGCGGGGTGCCGTCGTGGCTGCCCAACTGCACCTCGACCAGGTTCGACAGCACCTGGTTGGGCCCCCACCAGTTCAGCGAGGACGTGCCCGGCCGGGCGGTCGACGAGCTGTACGCGGTGAGGAAGCCGCCGGAGACGGTCCCGGCCACGGTGACGTTGACGTACGCGGCGGTGGCCTTCTCGGCCAGCGCCGGCGGCACGTTCCTCACCGTCACGTGGAGGATCTTGCCAGCGCCGAGCTTTCCGGCGAGCACGTTCCCCGCACCGGCCACCACGTTGCCGCTGTAGGTGCCCATCGCCCGGGTGTCCAGGATGCGCGTCGGCGCGACCGCCAGCGTCCGGTTCGCCCAGCGGGAGGTGTTGACGTACTGCTTCGTCCCGTCCCGACCGCCGATGACCAGGTCGCCCGACTCGTTGATCGCCAACGAACCGGTGGGCAGGTCAGCCGGGATCGACGCTTCCGGCGTGGGCGCGAGGATCAACGGCGGACGCCCGTCGGCGTGGGTGAGGGCCAGCGTCGGGACGGCCGACGAGCCCCCGGTCAGCAGCGTCTCGGTCGTACCGGCATCGTTGCTCAGCCCGGCGCGCACCGGGTCTCCGTGGTCACGCATCGGCCCGCACCTCGCGGTCACCGCGCTCGGCGGCCTCCCTGATCACCCGGGCCCGGACTCCGCCGGCACCGACGCGACCGCCCTGGGCGGACTTCGCGTTGATCACCGCCGACTCCGGGTGGAACACCAGCAGGCCGGTGACGTCGAGGATCACCGCCGTCGCACCGGCGGCCACCCAGACGGCCACCACGTCGGGGTAGTAGTCCCCACCGGCGGTCTCGTAGCCGCCGAGCTGGGAGATGACGCCGTTGGAGAGCAGTTGGCCGGCCTCCCACCAGTTGATCGTGGAGGCGGTGGGCAGCTGGCCACGACCCCAGACCGTGGCGAACCCGCTCCGCGCGGTGTTGGCCACGGTGACGTTGCCCATCAGGCCGTCGCCGTAGTCGACGATGTCGCGCAGGTGCACGACCAGCAGGGTGTCGGCGAGTACCCGGCCCTGCGGATCGACCCGGCCAGCACCCTCCAGGAGCCGGGCGCGACCGGTCGCGCTGCGGCTGTCGAGCACCCGGGTCGGCGGGATCGGCACCAGCATGGTGGCGTTCGCCGTGGTCAGCGTCTCGTGCTGCACCACCGCGCCGTCGACCACCCGCTGCACGCCCAGGCCGTCGGCGGTGGAGAGCAATCCGCCGCCCCACCCGTAGCTGGGCGGCCTGCGGGTCAGCCGGAGGGTCGCGCCGGTGCTGTTCTTCAGGGCCAGCGTGGCGGCCCCGCCGTCGGCGGCGCCGGTCACGACGGTGTGCAGGGTGCCGGTGGTCGTCCCACCGAGGACGACCGGATCGCCGGTCGCGGCGGTGGCCGGCGCGGCGTTGACCGCGGCCACCGCGGTGGCCGCTACCGCGGCACCGCCGGTGACGGCGGCCCGGCGCAGCAGCGCACGCCGGGACGCGGAGCGGTCAGGTTCGGACGACGTCATTCTTCGTTCCCCCGTCGGCTGGATGGATGAGCGACGTTCGGCGCGCCTCCGGGCGGCTAGGCACGACTGACGAGCACCTGGCTCGGGTGGCCGACCAGCAGGCTGGTCAGGTCGAGGATCACGTGGGTCGGTGAACTGGTGGCCTGGAGCGTCAACACGCTGCGGTACGCCCCCACGGCACCGAACTCGGTGAAGAGGAAGTTCGACAGGACCTGGCCGCTGGTCCACCAGTTCACCGTGGACGTGACCGGCCGGGGGCCGCTGCCCCACACGGTCAGCACGCCACCACCTGTCATCCCGGTCACCGTCACGTTGCCCTTGAGCGCGTAGCCGTCCCGGACGTAGCCGTCCAGGCTGAGCACGATCGGCTTGCCGGGGACCAGCCTGCCGGTGGCGTCCAGGTCGCCCTTGCCGGAGACGATGGCCCGGCGCAGGTTCGGATCCCGGGTGTCGAGCACCCGGGTCGGCGCGACCGCCACCGAGGTGGTCGCCCACTCCGAGGTCCAGGCCCAGCCGACGGTGGCGTGGTCGGCGTCGTCCGCCCCGGCCTTGACGAACAGGTCACCCTGCTCGTCGACGGCCAGCGTGCCGAGTTCGGCGTCCAGCACCTGCGGGTAGATGCTCTCGCCGGGCACCAACCGCAGCGGGGCACCGGCGGTGTTCTCCAACAGCAGCGTGCCGTAACCGTTCGTGGCGTTCACCGTGGTGGTGACCGGGCCGGCGTCGTTTGTCGTACCCATGGTGAGGTTGTCGCCCGGGGCGGCCAGGGCCGTGCCGGGCACGCCGACCGTGGCGGCGACACCCGCGCCGGCCGTCCCGGCGGCGACCGTGGCGGCCCGACGCAGCAGGCGACGACGATCCCCGTCGTGGTCGTGCCCAGGTTGCGACGCACGCGTCATTTCCAACCCCCGTGTAGAGATTCAGCACCGCAAACGCTGACACGGCCCACCGCCCGACTCAAGGACCGAACGGACACAGATACCGACCGATGCCCGGCCCGGAACCCGACCCCGCCCGGCGACGCGGCCCACCCGGCCTCCGCCCGGCAACGCGCCGGCCCCGCCCCCGGTCAGCGGGGCGGGGCCGGTACGACGGCGGTCGTGGTCAGCAGCCGGGCAGCCGCTCGATCAGGTAGCGCTCGACCTGGTCGAGGGCGACCCGCTCCTGGGCCATGGTGTCCCGGTTCCGCACGGTCACCGCGTCGTCGTCGAGGGTGTCGAAGTCGACGGTGACGCAGAACGGGGTGCCGATCTCGTCCTGCCGGCGGTAGCGGCGGCCGATCGCCTGCGAGTCGTCGAACTCCACCACCCAGCGCTTACGGAGCTGGGCGGCCAGGCCCTTGGCCTTCGGCGAGAGCGCCTCGTTGCGGGACAGCGGCAGCACCGCCACCTTGACCGGGGCCAGCCGGGGGTCGAACCGCATCACGGTGCGCTTGTCGACGCCACCCTTGGTGTTCGGGGCCTCGTCCTCGTCGTACGCCTCGAGCAGGAACGCCAGCACCGCGCGGGTCAGGCCGGCGGCCGGCTCGATGACGTACGGCATCCAGCGCTCGTTGCGGGTCTGGTCGAAGTACGACAGGTCGACGCCGGAGTGCTTACTGTGCGTGGACAGGTCGAAGTCGGTGCGGTTGGCGACGCCCTCCAGCTCGGCGAACTCGGTGCCGCCGAACCGGAACCGGTACTCGATGTCGACGGTGCGCTTCGAGTAGTGGGAGAGCTTCTCCTTGGGGTGCTCGTAGAAGCGCAGGTTCTCCTCGGAGAGCCCCAGGTCGAGGTACCAGTTCCAGCGCTCCTGGAGCCAGTACTCGTGCCACTGCTCGTCGGAGCCGGGCTCGACGAAGAACTCCATCTCCATCTGCTCGAACTCGCGGGTCCGGAAGATGAAGTTGCCCGGGGTGATCTCGTTGCGGAACGACTTGCCGGTCTGCGCGATGCCGAACGGCGGCTTCTTGCGGGCCGCGGTCGCCACGTTGTTGTAGTTGACGAAGATGCCCTGGGCGGTCTCCGGGCGCAGGTAGTGCAGGCCCTCGTCGCTCTCCACCGGGCCGAGGTAGGTCTTCATCAGGCCGTTGAACATCTTGGGCTCGGTGAAGGTGCCCTTGTTGCCGCAGTTGGGGCAGTTCAGCTCCTGCAACGAGGTCAGCGGCTTGCCGTGCTTCTCGGCGTACGCCTCCTCCAGGTGGTCGGCGCGGAACCGCTTGTGGCACGACTGGCACTCGGTCAGCGGGTCGACGAACTCGGCGAGGTGCCCGCTGGCCTCCCAGACCCGGCGGGACAGGATGACCGCCGAGTCGAGGCCGACGACGTCGTCGCGCTGCTGGACCATGGCCTTCCACCACTGCCGCCGGACGTTCTCCTTCAGCTCCACGCCGAGCGGACCGTAGTCCCACGCCGATCGGGTGCCTCCGTAGATCTCGCTGGAGGGGAAGACGAAGCCTCGGCGCTTGGCGAGGCTGACGACGGCGTCGATACGGTCGGCTGGCATGTTTCCTCCTACGCCGGCTGGCGGTCGGCGTGGCCATGAAGACGGGTGGGACCGGACGGCCCGGGACAACGGTACGACCAGCAGCGCCCCGGGCCCAGCAGAATACCGGGGACGGCTCAGCTGACCCCGCAGACCTCCATGCCGCCGGACTGCTGGTCGGCGGCGAGGGTGACCTGCTGGGTGTCCCGCCCGCCGCCGCTGAAGGTCACGTCGACCGGCACGGTCAGGGTCTGCGGGTCGACGTCGCCCACCCGGTAACTGGCCACGGCCGGCTCCGCGGCGACCCGGCGGGTGAACTCGCCCCGGGACTCCCGCCGTCGCGCGTCGTCGCAGAGCTTCTCGTACGCCTTGCCGTACTGCTTGTCGACCAGTGCACGGTAGTAGTCGTCGGTGACCGACTGGCCCTGCTCCTCGATCGCCTGCACGTTGCTGACCACCAGCCCGACGGCCGCCGCGCCACCGCCTCCGCAGCAGATCACCAGGGCGAGTGCCCCGACGCCGAGCCCCAGCCAGAGCCGCCTGCGGCTGCCCTCGGTGGGCGGGGCGGCGAACGGCGGGGCCACCCCGGGCCCCGGGGGCGGAGCCGGCACACCCGGATCACCCGGGGGCGGAGCCGGCACACCCGGGTGACCCGGGGCGGCGGGGGGCGGGGTGCCGTCCGGGCCGGGTGTCGGGGGGTACGGCGGTGGGGCTGCCGGGCCGGGAGCGGTCATAGGAGCAGGGTAGTGCCCACGGGCTCAACGCTGCGGGCGCGCAGCCCGATCGGGCTCAACGCTGCGGGCGCGCAGCCCGATCGGGCTCAGCGGTGCGGACGTGCGGCCCGATCGCTGTCGACGACCACCACCTCGCCGTCGGGGGCGGCGCCGGCCAGCGTCTCGTACGCCGAGGGCTCGTCGATCGACTCGGCAAGCAGCGGCACGGCGGTGATCTTGACATCGAACCCGCCCAGCGCCCGCCGGTACGTCCCGACCGACTCCCACTCGGTGAGCAGGCACCAGTGCCGGGGGTCGTCGAGGGCACGCAGCAGCTCGCCGCGCAGGTAGCCGGGGCGGGCGGCGAGCGCGGCCAGTGCGGCGTGCGCCCGGGCGGTGAACTCGTCCGCCGCCTCGACGGCGACCACGAACCGGTTGGTGACAAGCACCGGGTTCCTCCTCGTAGAGTCTGTGGGATGCAGCCTACGCAGCGTCCTCTGCTGGCCCGGTTGGCCCGGGTGAACCCGACGTCGGTGTTCCTCGCCGCCCTGGTGCTGGTGCTGGTGGCGCTCTTCGCGCCCGGCCCGGTGGGCGGGCTGCTGCTGTTGGCGCTGGCCGCCGGGCTGGCCTACCTGCTGACCGTCACGTGGCCGGTGCAGGCGCCGCAGACCCGGCTGATCCGGTTGGTGATGTTGACGCTGCTGGTCACGGTGGCCCTGGTCAAGCTCTTCTGACATGCACTCATGCGTTTTTGACAATCATTCTCGTTTTCACGGACAGTTGCCGACATGACCGCCCGTACCCTGCCCCGCGCCCTGACCGCCGCCACCACCGCCCTGCTCGTCCTGGCCTGCGGCACTGCCTGCTCGACCGACCGGGCCGGGGCCGATCCGGACCGGGTGGACGTGGTCGCCGCCTTCTACCCTCTCCAGTTCGTCGCCGAGCGGGTCGGCGGGGACGCGGTCACCGTCACCAACCTCGCCAAGCCGGGCGCCGAGCCGCACGACCTGGAACTCAACCCCCGGCAGGTGGGCCAGGTCAGCGAGGCCGAGCTGGTCTTCTACCTCAAGGGCTTCCAGCCGGCGGTGGACGAGGCCGTGGCGCAGAACGCCGCCGACCGGGCGTTCGACGTGACGACCGTCGCGCCGCTGCGCGACGCCACAGCCGGCGGCCACGAACATGAGGGTGAGGCAGGTCACGCCGAGGAGGAGGGCGGCGGCAAGGACCCGCATCTCTGGCTCGACCCGACCCGGCTGGCCACCGTCGCCGACAAGCTCGCCGAGCGGCTCGGCGCCCTCGCCCCGGACCGGGCGGCCGACTTCACCACCCGGGCCCGGACGCTCCGTGGCGAGCTGGAGAAGCTCGACGCCGAGTACGCCGCCGGCCTGAAGACCTGCCAGCGCCGGGAGATCGTGGTCAGCCACACCGCCTTCGGCTACCTCGCCGAGCGTTACCGGCTGGAGCAGGTCGGCCTCACCGGGCTCACCCCGGACACCGAGCCCGCCCCGCAGCGGCTGGCCGAGGTCGCCCGGGAGGCCCGTGAGCACGGCGCCACCACGATCTTCTTCGAGACGCTGGTCAGCCCGAAGGTGGCCGAGACCATCGCCGCCGAGGTCGGGGCGAAGACCGCGGTGCTCGACCCGATCGAAGGGCTCTCCGCCGACGGGGGCGGGGAGGACTACCTTTCGGTGATGCGCACCAACCTGACCACGCTCCGTACCGCCCTGGGGTGCTCGTGACCACACCCGTGATCCAGGTCGGGCACGCCACCGCCGGCTACGACGGCCGGCCGGTGCTGCGCGACGTGTCGCTGACCGTCACCGCCGGCGAGGTGGTCGCCGTGCTCGGGGCCAACGGCTCCGGCAAGTCGACACTGATCCGCGCCGTCCTCGGGCTGGTCCCGCTGGGCAGCGGGTCGGTCGCGCTGTTCGGCGTCGCGCAGCGCCGGTTCCGGCAGTGGCACCGGATCGGGTACGTCCCGCAGCGGCTCGGCGCGGGAAGCGGCGTGCCGGCCACCGTCCGCGAGGTGGTGGCCTCCGGGCGGCTGGCCCGCCGGGGTGTGCTGCGTCCACCGGGACGGGCCGACCGGGCGGCGGTCGCCGCGGCGCTGCACGCGGTCGGGCTCGCCGACCGGGCCGGTGACCCGGTGTCCACCCTCTCCGGCGGTCAGCAGCAGCGCACCCTGATCGCCCGCGCGCTGGCCGGCGAGCCGGAGCTGCTGGTGCTCGACGAGCCGACCGCCGGGGTCGACGCGGCCAGCCAGGAGGCGTTCGCCGGGGCGCTGCACGACTTCGTCGGCACCGGGGGCACCGTCCTGCTCGTCGCCCACGAGCTGGGCCCGCTGCGTCCGCTGATCAGCCGGGCCGTGGTGGTGCACCAGGGCGGAATCTGCCACGACGGCGCGGTCCCGGAACCGGCCGGGCACCACGCCGAGCCCGACCACGACCACGTGCACCCGCACGGTCCCGAGGAGCCCGCCGGGCTGTGGAGCAGCTGAGCAATGGACCTCTTCCAGTACGACTTCATGCAGCGGGCGCTGCTCGGCGCCCTGGTGATCGGGCTGACCGCCCCGGCCCTCGGCATCTATCTGGTGCAGCGGCGGCTGGCCCTGATCGGTGACGGCATCGGCCACGTCGCGCTCACCGGTGTCGGCGCCGGCCTGCTGCTCAACCGCTCACCGGTGCTGGTGGCGGTGGTCGCGGCCATCCTCGGCGCGGTCACCATCGAGCTGGTCCGGGCCCGGGGCCGCACCTCCGGCGACCTGGCGCTGGCGCTGCTGTTCTACGGCGGCATCGCCGGTGGGGTGATGCTGGTCGGCCTCTCCGACGCCAGCAGCGCCAACCTCAACGCCTACCTGTTCGGCTCGCTCACCACCACCTCCCCCGCCGACCTGACCACCATCGCGGTGCTCGGGGCGACGATCGCGGTGCTCATGCTGGCGCTGCGCCCGGCACTCTTCGCGGTCTGCCACGACGAGGAGTACGCCCGGGTCGCCGGGCTGCCCGTCCGGGCGCTGAACCTGCTGCTGGCGGTCGCCACCGCGGTCACCGTCACGATCGCCATGCGGGCGGTCGGCGTCCTGCTGATCAGCGCCCTCATGGTGGTGCCGGTGGCCACCGCGCAGCAGGTCACCAGGGGGTTCCGCAGCACCATGACGGCGGCCATGGCGCTCGGCCTGTTCGCCGCCGGGGCGGGGGTCTGGGTGGCGGCCACCGCCGACACCGCCCCCGGCGCCTCGGTGGTGCTGCTGGCGATCACGTCCTTCCTCGTGGTGGCGCTGGCCGCCGCCGCGTGGCGGGTGCTGCGCCGCCGGGCCGCCCCGGCCGCCGCCACCGTCCAGGAGCCGCACGAGGTGGTGCTCCGGTGACGCCGACCGGCGGACCGTCACCGGTGTTGGTTACCGTTACGGGGTGACCGGCACCCACGGCTACGACGCCTTCGAGGGCGCGGGCGAGCTGCTCCGGGCGCTGTCCGCCCCGATCCGGCTGGCGATCGTCAGCGAGCTCGCCCAGGGCGAGCGGTGCGTGCACGAGCTGGTCGAGCAGCTCGGCGCCCCGCAGCCGCTGGTCTCCCAGCACCTGCGGGTGCTGCGGGGGGCGGGGGTGGTGCGGGGCTCCCGACGCGGCCGGGAGATCGCATACGCGCTGGTCGACGAGCACGTCGCGCACATCGTCGCCGACGCGGTCAGCCACGCCGGGGAGGGTCCGTCGTCCGCCGGTGAGCCGTCGGCCGGGCATGCGGGGGGTGCCGGGCGGCCCGCGTCGTGGCACGCTGTCGGCCGTGAAGATCTACGCTGACCGTTCTCCGGTCGCCCTCCGTCAGTTCCTCACCGACCTCCTCGTCGTCGCCTGGGTCTACGCGGCGGTCCGCTTCGCGCTGTGGTTGTACGACCTGGTGGAGAAGCTAGCCGTACCCGGGCAGAAGCTGGAGGGGGCCGGCGGTGGCCTCGCCGACAACCTGGCCGACGCCGGTGGCAAGGTGGGCCGGGTGCCGCTGGTCGGCGACGAGCTGACCGGGCCGTTCACCAAGGCCGCCGACGCCGCGCGGGCGATGGCCGAGGCGGGCCGCGACCAGCAGGAGCTGGTCGGTCAGCTCGCGTTGGCGTTGAGCCTCGCGGTGCTGGTCTTCCCGCTCGGGCTGGTGCTGTTCGGCTGGCTGCCGCTGCGGCTGCGCTGGATGCGCCGGGCCGCCTCGGCGAAGGCCCTCGCCGCCGTCCCGGCCGGCCGGGACCTGCTGGCCCTGCGCGCGCTGACCAGCCAGCCGCTGCGCCGGCTGACCAGGATCGACCCGGACGTGGCCCAGGCGTGGCGGCGCGGTGACGACGCCACCGTCGACGCGCTCGCCGCCCTGGAGCTGCGCCGACTCGGCCTACGCGCCGGCCGCTAGGCCCGGGGCCGGGCGGTGACCGGCCCTGCGGCTGGCCGGTCACCGCCCCGCCCGCCCTCCCCCTCCGCAACGGGTCCCCCGGCGCGGCCGGTCACCATGCCGCAGCTGCGGCGAGTTGTGCCTTCCCGCCCGAGAGGATTAGATGATGATAAATATATTGCGGTAGGGACCGGTCTGCGTGCGTCGGCGCGGGCGGCCCGGAACGGGAGCGATCCATGCCTTTGATTCGCAGTCGGTCGATCGTCGCGGCCGGGGCAGCCGGCCTGGTGGCGATGCTGGCCGCCACACTCATCGGGCTGCCACCGGCGCAGGCGGCGGCCGGTGACGGCACACCCACTGATGCGAACATCGCGTTCGTCGGCCGCTGGGACCGGAGCAACAGCACCGCGTACGTGCCGAACTGGGCCGGTGCCTACCTGAAGACCGGGTTCACCGGCACCACCGTCAAGCTGCGGCAGCGGCGCACCATCGACCTCTACTACAGCATCGACGGGGCCGACTTGAGGTATCTGACCAACGTCAGCGGCACGGTGAACCTGACCCCGAGCCCGCTGCCCGCCGGCAACCACACGCTGCTGGTGTCGTACCGGGTGGTCGCCGGCTCGTACACCGGGGACGCGGTGTTCCAGGGGCTGACCCTCGACTCGGGCGCGCGTACCCTGCCGGCGGCGGTGCGGCCCCGGCTGATCGAGTTCGTCGGCGACTCCATCACCCTCGGCACCACCTCCTCGCGGACGGCGCTGACCGCGTACGGCTGGCTGACCGGTGAGCAGCTCGGCACCGAGCACACCCAGCTCGGCTACGGCGGGGGCTGCCTGGTGGCGACCGCCGACGGCTGCGTCAGCGTGGCCACCCAGTTCCTCCGGACCGGGTATGCGGCGAACAGCCCGAACTGGGACTTCAGCCGCTACCAGGCCGACGCCGTGGTGATCAACCTGGGCACCAACGACCGCAGCCACGGGGTGAGCGGTGCGGACTTCCAGAACCAGTACGCCACGTTCATCCGTACCGTGCGGGGCAAGTACCCGCGCGCGGCGATCTTCGCGCTGCGCACCTTCAGCGGCCGGTACGCCGCGGAGACCGCCGCCGCCGTCACGGCGGTCACCGGTGGCGGGGACCGCAACGTGTTCTATGTGGACACCACCGGCTGGCTGCCCGCCGACGGGTTGAGCGACTCGGTGCACCCGAACGACGCCGGTCACCGGGCGATCACCGCCCGGCTCGCCCCGATCGTCGCCGCGAAGCTGACCACCACTCCGACGCCGACCCCCACCACCGCACCGCCCACGACCACCCCGCCCACGACCACACCGCCCGTGACCACGCCGCCGGTCACCACCGCACCGCCCACCACCCCGCCCGTGACCACCCCGCCGGCCGGCGGGACCGGGTGCGGCGTCGGTTACGCGGTCACCGGGCAGTGGCAGGGCGGTTTCCAGGGCGAGGTGACGATCCGCAACACCGGCACCACCCCGATCGCCGGCTGGACGCTCCAGTGGACGTTCGCCGACGGCCAGCGGGTCAGCCAGGCGTGGAACGCCAGCTACACGCAGAGCGGCGGCACCGTCCGGGCGACCAACGTCAGCTGGAACGGCACGATCGCGGCCGGGGCGACGGTGAGCTTCGGATTCCTGGCCGACGCCACCGGCGCGAACAGCCGACCCACCGGGTTCGCCCTCGACGGCACCGCCTGCGCGGTCTCCTGACGGTCCGCCGTGGTCCGGGTGACCCCGCCACCCGGACCACGGCGGCCGGGGCCGCCCGCTGCGCAGTGCCGACCGCACCCCGGCCGGGGCAGTTCGCACCCGCCCGGCCGGGGCGCTACCATCCGCCCGGCCGGGCCGGGACGCGTCACCGCAGGTAGGCCGAGAGGCCGAGCTGCTGGTTGCGGAGGGCGGTGGCGACCACACCGGCGATCTGCCGGGCTCCGGCCGTCTCGAAGTGGGTGTGGTCGGCGCAGAAGAACGCCCCCACCGCGCCCGAGTTGTAGTCGCCGTTGTTCGGGCAGAGCCGCAGCGTGTTGTAGAGCGTGTAGCTCAGTTTGTGCAGGTCGATGACGGGGACGTTGTTGGCCCGGCCCGCGTCGAACGTCTCGGTGAGGAAGCCCCGGTTGCCGACGGCGGTGCTGCCCGAACAGGTGATCGCGGCGGCCGGGGTGAGGAAGACCGGGTACGCGCCGCGCTGCTGGGCCGCGCGGGCCATCACGCCGAGCAGTTCCTTGTAGCGCGCGGAGCCGACGTGCCGGTTGCAGGTGGCGCTGCCGTCGTTGATGCCGAACTGGATGAACAGGTAGTCGCCTGCCTTCATCCCGCCGTTGGCGTTGAGCATGGCCTGCCAGCGGGTCGAGTAGGTCTGCGGGTTGACCACGCACTCGCCGGCAGAGTTCATCGTGGTGGTGACGTTCGGGTCGTACAGCCAGGTCTGGATGCTGCGCCCGCCGACCGCGCTGTTGACCACCGTGGCGTTGCCGTTGAAGTACTGGCCGAACTGGTTGCCCCAGCCGACCGGGCAGACGGTGCCGGAGGACGGGTTGGCGACCGTGGAGTCGCCGGCCAGCCACACGGTGACCGGCCGCTGCGCCGAGGGGGTCGGGCTGGGCGTCGGAGTGGGCGTGGGCGTCCGGGTCGGGGTCGGGGTCGGGGTGGGCGTCGGGGTCGGGGTGGGCGTCGGGGTCGGCGGGGTGGACGGCGGCGGGCAGGGGGTGGCGGTCGGCGTCGCGCCGGTGCAGGAGACCCCGTTGAGCGCGAACGCGGTGGGCACCGGGTTGGCGGTGGTCCACGCGCCGTTGAAGCCGAAGCTGACGCCTGCCCCGGTCGCGATGGCGGCGTTGTAACCGGCGTCCTTCGCGCTGACCGCCGTCCCGTTCTGGGTGACCGTGGCGTTCCACGCCTGGCTGACCTGCTGGCCGGTGGCGAAGGCCCAGGTGAGCGTCCAGCCGGAGACCGGGTCGCCGAGGTTGGTGACCGTGACGTCCGCACCGAAGCCGCCCTGCCACTCGCTGGTGACCTTGTAGTCGACCCGGCAGCCGGTCGCGGCGGCGGTGGCGGCCCCGCTCGCCACGGCCACCCCGCCCGCGAGGACCGCCAGAGTGATCACGCCAAGTCCGGCGGTACGCCGCCGCGCTGCTCTCATCGTCCGCTCCTCGTCGGTGGTGCCGGGCCGGCGTCGGCTGCCCGTGTGGGCCACCGCACGCGCCCCTTCGACGGGGCGGAGTCGGCCACACGCCCGGGACGAGGCGTGACAGTTATCGATGTTACTCGATATCAGTCGCCCCGGTTCCACGATGTCCACCGTCGTACGACGAGCACCGCCCCACCCCTCGTCTAGGGTGGGGCGGTGCTCTACTTCCTGATCGTCGTCGCCGTGCTGCTGCTGGCGTACGCCGCCGTGCTGGTCAGCTTCGTCAGGCGCGGGCGCAAGATCCCGCCGCAGGCGTACCTGGTGCTGGCGCTGCTCAACGGGCTCATCCTGGCGGCCGTGCTGGCCTGGGCCGTCGCCCGCTGACGAACGGACGGCGACCGGCCGAGGAGCCGGTGGACCGCCACGCCATCCCGCCCGCCGCACCCGTTCCGCGCGGCGGGCGGGGTCAGTCGCCGGTCAGCACGATCGGCTCGTCATCGTCGTCGTCGATGTCGTCGTCACCCCAGTTGCGCCGGACGAACGGCAGGACCACCCAGAACGTCAGGAACCACAGGCCGGTGATCACGGTGAGCACCACGGCGATGCCGGTGTCCAGCACGAAGTCGGCGATCAGCAGGACCGCGCTCACCATGGCGACAAGCATGAAGGCCAGACCACCGGTGGCCATCCGGTGGGCGAAGCGGACCAGCTCCGGCTTGCGACCCTGCCGGAACAGCGCCCGGTGGAAGGCGACCGGCGAAATGATCATCGCGGTGGCCGCGGCGGCGGACAACAACGCGAGGATGTAGACGTCCCGCTGGAACTCGCTGGTCCGGGTGAACCCGTTGCTGAACGGCAGGGTCAGCAGGAAGGCGAAGAGGATCTGCACGCCGGTCTGGGCGACCCGCAACTCCTGGAGCAGATCGGCGAAGTTGCGCTGCCAGCGCTGCTTCTCGGATTCCTTCGACACGGGCGACCTCCGGGGTGAGACGTACGGCCGGCGGGGGCGTCCCCGTCGGCAGCAACGCCTGTGCCCCATCGATACCTGCCCGAAACCGATTCACGACCCCGGCCCCGCAAGATCGCGCTCGATCCATGTTGTAGTGGCCTCCCGCCGCACGGATACCACGACAACCAGGAATCGAGTACCACGACAACCAGGATCGAGTACCACGACAACCAGGATCGAGTACCACTACCACCAGGATCGAGCGTGACCCGGCTCCCCGGCAACGCTCAGACCGCCCCGCGCACCCGGGCCAGGATCGCCTCGGCCAGCGGGCCCGGGGCCTCGTCCGGGATCCAGTGGGTGACCCCGGGCAGCACCACGAAGCGGTAGTCCCCCGACACGTGCCGGGCGCACGCCTGCGCGGCGGTACGCCCCACGGCCACGTCCCGGTCGCTCCACACGTAACTGGTCGGCACGGTCACCGGGCCGACCGCCTTCAGGTCCCGCCCCGACATCGCCCGGTACCAGTTCAACGCGCCGGTCAACGCCCCCGGCACCCGCATCGGCCCGGCGTACCGGGCCACCCGGGCGGGGTCACCGACGCCGGCCAGCATCCGGCGCAGCACCGCCGCCCGCCAGGCCAGCAGCACCCGCTCCGCCAGCCCCGCGCGGCGGAACAACGCCATGTACGACGAGCGCGCCCGCTGCCCCCGGTCGGCGGAGAGCGCGTAGCCGAAGGCGGCCGGATGTGGCACCGAGACCGCGGTGAGGGTGCGCACCCGCTCCGGATGCCGGGCGGCCAGCGCCCAGGCGACGATCGCGCCCCAGTCGTGCCCCACCACGTGCGCGGCGTCGACGCCCAACTCGTCGAGCAGCGCCACCGCGTCGGCGACCAGCTCCGGCAACCGGTAAGCGGCCACCCCGGCGGGCCGGGCGTCGGGCGAGTAGCCCCGCTGGTCCGGGGCGTAGGTGCGCAGCCCCGCGGCGTGCAGGGCGGGCACCACATCGTCCCACTCCCCGCCGTGCTGGGGGAAGCCGTGCAGCAGCAGCACGACCGCGCCGCCCTCGGGGCCACCGGCCCGTACGTCGAACGTGAGCCCTCGCGCCGGTACCCGCATGACCGGCAGCCTACCCAGCCCCGACGGCGCCGCACCCCGGGCGGACGCCCGGCGGTGGTCGCGACCCGGACGCCCGGCGGACCGGCGTCGACTGCCGGGAACCGTGGCCTGCTGGGTCGTTGCCGCAGGTCGGTGCTAGCGTCTGCCGAGACAACTTCACATCCGACAGGGGAGCGCACAGCGCTGAGAGTGCGGGCATCGCCCGCAGACCCTCGAACCTGATCTGGGTAATGCCAGCGCAGGGAGTTCGGTCGACCTCCAGCCGCGCCGCCGTCCGGCAGCCGCCGGGCGCGGCGTGCGTCTTCTCCTGGTTCGATCACTGGACTGGGAGCACCGACATGAAACACACCGACAGCAACCGGTGGCGCACCATCGACATCGTGGTCGCCGCCGTGATCGCCGTGGCCTTCGGCGTCATCTTCTGGGCCTGGGGCCTGGTCTGGAAGGCCGCCGACCCGGCGTTCGCCGCCGCCCCGGCCAGCCAGGCGGTGATGTACGGCGTCTGGCTGGTCCCGGCGGTGCTCGGCGGCCTGGTGATCCGCAAGCCCGGGGCGGCCCTGTTCTGCGAGGCCGTCGCCGCCACCGTCTCCGCGCTGCTCGGCGCGGAGTGGGGCGGCATCACCATCGTGCAGGGGCTGATCCAGGGTCTCGGCGCGGAGTTGGCCTTCGCCGCGTTCCGCTACCGGTCGTTCCGGCTGCCGGTGGCGGTGCTGGCCGGCGCGCTGACCGGGCTGAGCGCCGCCCTGTTCGACTTCTTCGTCTGGAACGCCGAGTACGCCCTGACCAGCTACCGGCTGCCGTACGCGGCGCTGACGGTGCTCAGCGCCGCCGTCGTCGCCGGGGTCGGCGGCTGGTACCTGACCCGCGCGCTGGCCGAGACCGGCGTGCTGGACCGGTTCCCCTCCGGCCGTGACCGCACCCTGGTCTGACCTTCCCTGGCGATCATGGAGGTGCCGGCGACGTGGCGAGTGTGAGGCTGGTCGGCTTCGGCTGGCGGCACGCCGGTCGGCGGGCCTGGGCGGTACGCGGGGTGGACCTGCGGATCGACCACGGGGAACGGGTGCTGCTGCTCGGGCCGTCCGGGGCCGGCAAGAGCACCCTGCTGGCCGCGCTGGCCGGGCTGCTGCCGGCGGACTCCGGCGAGCAGGAGGGCACCGTCGAGATCGACGGCCTCGACCCGGCCAAGGCCCGCGAGCGGGTCGGCACCGTCTTCCAGGACCCGCAGTCCCAGTTGGTGATGGCCCGCAGCGGCGACGACGTCGCGTTCGGCCTGGAGAACCGGGGGGTGCCCGGCGACGAGATCTGGCCCCGGGTGGACGAGGCGCTGCGCCGGGTCGGTTTCCCGTACCACCGGGACCGGCCCACCGCGGCGCTGTCCGGCGGCGAACAGCAGCGACTCGCCCTGGCCGGCGTGCTGGCACTGCGCCCCGGGCTGCTGCTGCTCGACGAGCCGACCGCCAACCTCGACCCGGCCGGCGCGGAGCTGGTGCGCGGGGCGGTGGCCGGCGCGCTGGACCCCGACACCACCCTGGTCCTGGTCGAGCACCGGGTCGCCGACGCCCTCGCCCTGGTCGACCGGGTGGTGGTGCTGGCACCCGGTGGCGGGGTCCGGGCGGACGGGCCACCGGAGACGGTCTTCGCCGCACACGGTGCCGCGCTCGCCGCCGAGGGGGTCTGGGTGCCCGGACACCCCACCGCGTCCCGCCCGGCCGCCGGGCCGCCGGGCGGGGAGTTGCTCACCGCCGACCGGCTCGGCCTGCCACCCCGGCTGGCCCCCACCGACCTGGCGGTACGTGCCGGCGAGGCGCTCGCCGTCCGGGGCCCCAACGGGGCCGGCAAGTCCACCCTCGCGCTGCTGCTCGGCGGCTTGCTCCGCCCCGGCGTCGGCCGGCTGGCCGGCACCTCCGCGCTGGCCGACGGGGACCCCCGCCTCCCACCGCACCGCTGGCGGGCCCCCGCCCTGGCCGGCCGGATCGGCTCGGTGTTCCAGAACCCGGAGCACCAGTTCGTCACCGGCACCGTCCACGACGAGCTGGCCCTCGGCCCCCGCCGGACGGGCCGCCCCGAGCCCGCCGTCCGGGCCACCGTGGACGAGTTGCTGGACCGGCTGCGGCTGACCCGGCTCGCCGGCGCCAACCCGTACACCCTCTCCGGTGGGGAGGCCCGGCGGCTCAGCGTGGCGACCGCCCTGGCCACCGCGCCCCGGCTGCTGATCTGCGACGAACCCACCTTCGGCCAGGACCGGCGGACCTGGGGTGAGCTGGTCGACCTCTTCGCCGACCTGCGCGACGCAGGGCACGGCGTGGTCACCGTCACCCACGACACGGACTTCGTCGCCGCGCTCGCCGACCGGACGGTCACCCTGTGCCCCACCCGGGAGGGACCGTGATCGGTTTCGCACCTGTCGCCCGGCCCGGTGCGCCGCTGGCCCGGCGCAACCCGGTGGCGAAGCTGGCGGCCGGGCTGGTCTTCTCGTTCCTGCTGGTGGCCAGCCTCGACCCGGTCGCACCGGCGGTGGCGATCGCCGTCGAGCTGGCGTTGCTGCCGCTGTTCGGCATCCGCTACCGGGTGCTGGCCCGCCGCGCACTGCCGCTGCTGGCCGGGGCCGCCGGCATCCTGGTCACGCTGGTCCTGTTCGCCGCCGACCGGTCCGGCCGGGTGCTGTGGGAGGCCGGGCCGCTGCTTGTCACCTCGGGGGTGGTGGTCACCGCGCTCGGGCTGGTGCTGCGGATGTTCGCGGTCGCCCTGCCCGGGGTGATCGTCTTCGCCACCACCGATCCGACCGACCTGGCCGACGCGCTTGTCCAGAACGCGAAGGCCCCGGCCCGGTTCGCCATCGGCGCGCTTGCCGCCTTCCGGCTGGTGCCGCTGCTCGGTCAGGAGTGGCAGATGTTGACCATGGCCCGCCGGGCCCGGGGCGTGGACGCCGGCCGCAACCCGCTGGCCCGGCTGCGACTCTTCGTCTCCACGGCGTTCGCCCTGCTGGTGGGCGCGATCCGACGCGGCACCAGGCTGGCGGTGGCGATGGACGCCCGGGGCTTCGACGCCGGCACCCCGCGCACGGTGGCCCGCCGGCAGGTGTTCCGCCCGGCCGACTGGCTGCTGGTCGTCGGCGCGGCGGCGCTGGCCGGCGGCGCGCTCGCGGTCAGCGTGGCGCTCGGCACCTTCCGCCCCCTGATCGGCTGATCCACTCCCACCCGGTCCATCGCCCCACCGGGCATGCCGGGCGGCCAGGCACCCGGACCGCCGGGACACGCCGGCACCACTGTGCCGAAACAGCGGTGTCCGGGGTCCGGACACCGCTGTTTCGGCGATCTGGTGCGGGATGTCCCCGCCGGGGGCGGATCAGCTGCGCCGGAAGGCGTACCGGCGGTTCTGGCCCTGGGCGGTGGTGGAGCCGGACCGGACCGACCGGCCCGACCGCGACGGCGGCGGGGGCGGGGGCGACCGGACGACAGCGTCCGGGTGGGCCGATGCGAAGGCGAGGGGGACCGGGTGCGCGGGCGTCACGGTGAGTGCCGCGAGCGCCGCCGGGTCCACCTCCACCGGCTTCGGCACGGGACGACGGGACCTCTTCGGACTGCGTTTGGCGGGCATACGCTGCCTCCTGTACGTGCGGAGGACCACACCGCCAGCAAACGGCGGGCGGGCGGTCGACGGACGGGATCGGCTCCGGACGACCGGCCACGAGTCATCCCCTGCCAGGAGGGGTGGGAGACGCGGACGCCCGAGCACGCGGACCCGCGGCCACGGCGGCGGGTCGGCTCTGGAGAAAGGGCGTCAGATGCGCATGCCGTCACGTTAGCCGGCCCCCGCGCCCGACGCATCCGTTTTTCCCGACGGCCGTTCCCGGCCCGACGACCGTTCCAGGGCCCGACGGCGGACACCCCGACGACCGCGCCGCCCCACGGCGGACACCAGACGGTCATCCCGGCCCGGCGGCGGGCGGCCCCTGCCGCGCGGACGCGACCACCCTGTGACACTGGGTGGACGGCGGCTGCCGGGCGTAGGGGGCACGCGATACCGTCGCAGCACACAGGTGACGTGAGAGGTGGCGGGTACGAGATGACGCAACAGGCGACGGCGCAGATCGGCGTGACCGGGCTGGCGGTGATGGGTCGCAACCTGGCCCGGAACCTGGCCCGGAACGGGTTCACCGTGGCGGTGCACAACCGCTCCCCGGAGCGCACCCGCAGCCTGGTCGCCGACCACGGTGACGAGGGCACCTTCGTGCCGTCCGAGTCCCTGGCGGACTTCGTCGGCTCGCTGGAGCGGCCCCGCGCGGTGATCGTCATGGTCAAGGCGGGCGGCCCCACCGACGCGGTCATCGACGAGTTGGTGCCGCTGCTGGAGGAGGGCGACATCGTCGTCGACGCCGGCAACGCGCACTTCGCCGACACCCGCCGCCGGGAGGAGACGCTGCGCGAGCACGGGCTGCACTTCGTCGGCACCGGCGTCTCCGGCGGCGAGGAGGGCGCGCTGCTCGGGCCGAGCATCATGCCGGGCGGTTCGGCGGAGTCCTACCAGAAGCTCGGGCCGATCTTCGAGAAGATCGCCGCACAGGTGGACGGCGTCGCGTGCTGCCAGCACGTCGGCCCCGACGGTGCCGGTCACTTCGTCAAGATGGTGCACAACGGCATCGAGTACGCCGACATGCAGCTCATCGCCGAGGCGTACGACCTGCTGCGGGCCGGGTTGGGGGCGAGCCCGGCGGAGATCGCGGAGATCTTCCGGGAGTGGAACACCGGCGAGCTGGAGTCGTTCCTCATCGAGATCACCGCCGACGTGCTGGCGCACACGGACGCCGCCACCGGCAAGTCCTTCGTCGACGTGGTGCTCGACCAGGCCGAGCAGAAGGGCACCGGCCGCTGGACGGTGCAGATCGCCCTCGACCTGGGCATCCCGATCACCGGTATCGCCGAGGCGACCTTCGCCCGGTCGCTGTCCGGCCACGCCGGCCAGCGTGAGGCCGCCCGCCGCACCTTCGGCGACGCGGGCGAGAAGTGGCAGGTCGACGACCGGGACGCCTTCGTCGAGGACGTCCGGCGGGCGCTGCTGGCCAGCAAGATCGTCGCGTACGCGCAGGGCTTCGACCAGATCCGGGCCGGCAGCCGCGAGTACCACTGGGACATCGACCTGGGTGGCACCGCCACCATCTGGCGGGGCGGCTGCATCATCCGGGCCCGCTTCCTGGACCGGATCCGGGAGGCGTACGACTCGCAGCCGGAGCTGCCCACCCTGCTGGTCGCGCCGTACTTCGCCGACGCGGTGAGCGACGGCGTGCCGAGCTGGCGTCGGGTGGTGGCCGACTCGGCGCGGGCCGGCGTGCCCACCCCGGCCTTCTCCTCGTCGCTCGCCTACTTCGACGCGCTGCGCGCGGAGCGGCTGCCGGCGGCCCTGATCCAGGGCCTGCGGGACAACTTCGGCGCGCACACCTACCACCGGGTCGACCGGGAGGGCGCGTTCCACACCCTGTGGGCGACCGCCGACCGCTCCGAAGTGGCCGGCTGACCAGCCCGTCGTCCCCGGCGTGCCGCGGTCTCCCCCCAGCGGGGGCACCGCGCTCACCGGACCGGCACCAGTGCCACGCGAACGCCCCGCCGCCCCGGTGAAACGGGGTGGCGGGGCGTTCGCCGTGAGGTCGGTGGTGACCGCTGGTCACCGGGGAAGCCGGTGGCGGGTGGTCACCAGAACCGACGACGCCGGGCGGCCTTCTGGGGGCGCAGCACGTCGGCGCCCTTGGACAGCAGCCGGCTCACCCCGCTGGGCCCCCGACGGGACTCCAGGGTGTGGCTCAGCCGACGGGCGCCGGCCGCGGCCAGCGGCACGGCGACCGCCATGACCGCCCACTGCGCGATCCGCTTCTGAATCATGTGTGCTCACCTCCGCGATCTGGCTGCCTGCGGAGGTGGTACCCCGCCGGCGAGATCACCAATCGCAAGGCGGGGCGACGGTCAGACAGTCGGGGCGACCGGGTTGGGCAGCGCCCCGCCGAAGCGACGGTCCCGCTGGGCGTACAGCTCGCAGGCGTACCAGAGGTGGCGACGGTCGAAGTCCGGCCAGAGGGTGTCCAGGAACACCAGCTCCGCGTACGCCGACTGCCAGAGCATGAAGTTGGAGATCCGTTCCTCACCGGAGGGGCGCAGGAAGAGGTCGACCTCGGGGACCTCCGGGTGGTAGAGGTACTTCGCCACGGTCTTCTCGGTGACCTTGGCCGGGTCGAGCCGGCCGGCGGCCACCTCCCGGGCGATCGCGGCGGCGGCGTCGGCGATCTCGGCCTGGCCGCCGTAGTTGACGCAGAACTGGAGGGTAAGCGTCGAGTTGCCCCGGGACATCTCCTCGGCGGTCTGCAACTCGGAGATGACGCTCTTCCAGAGCCGGCCGGCCCGCCCCGACCAGACCACCCGCACCCCCAGGTCGACCAGCTGGTCGCGGCGGCGGCGGATGACGTCCCGGTTGAAGCCCATCAGGAACCGGACCTCGTCCGGCGAGCGCCGCCAGTTCTCGGTGGAGAAGGCGTACGCCGACAGGTAGGGCACGCCCAGCTCGATCGCCCCCTCGACGGTGTCGAAGAGGCTGTGCTCGCCCTGCTCGTGGCCCCTGGTGCGGGGCAGGCCGCGTTCCTTGGCCCATCGGCCGTTGCCGTCCATCACCACCGCGATGTGCTTCGGCAGCGCCTCGACGGGCAACGCCGGCGGCCGGGCACCCGACGGGTGCGGTGTCGGCGGCGTCGGCGCCCGCCGGCCGGCCCTCAACGATCGGATCACTCGGTCATCCCCCTGTCCACGCCCTCCACGCCGACCCGGGGCGGCGGCACCGGACCGCTCCCCGCGCCACCCGGCGACCCACCCCGGTCGACCAGCGGCAGCGAGCGTAACGCGCGTTCCAGGTGCCACTGCAGATGCGCCGCGACCAGGCCGCTGCACTCCCGGCGTACCCCGGTCTCGGTGGCGTCGGCGACCTGCCAGTCGCCGCTGGTGAGGGCGGACATCAGGTCGATGGTGGCCGGTGCCGGGTGGGCCGCGCCGGGCGGCCGGCAGTCCGGGCAGACCGCACCCCCGGCCGGTACGGAGAACGCCCGGTGCCGCCCCGGCGTGCCGCAGACGGCGCAGGCGGTAAGCGCCGGCGCCCAGCCGGCCAGGCTCATCCCGCGCAGCAGGTAGGCGTCGAGCACCAGCGTGGTGGCGTGCTCCCCCCGGGACAACGCCTTCAGCGCGCCGAGGGTGAGCTGGAACAGCCGCAGCGACGGCTCCCGCTCGACGGGGGTGAGGCGTTCGGCGGTCTCCGCGATCGCGCTGGCCGCCGTGTACCGGGGGTAGTCCCCGAGGAAGCGCTTGCCGTACAGGTCGATGCCCTCGACCTGGCTGACGCTGTGCAGCGAGCTGCCGGTGTTGCCCTTCGGGTCGCCGGCGAGCTGGAGGTCGACGTGGCCGAACGGCTCCAACCGGGCGCCGAACTTGCTCGTGGTGCGGCGTACCCCCCGGGCCACCGCGCGTAGCCGGCCGTGCCGGCGGGTCAGCAGGGTGATGATCCGGTCGGACTCGCCCAGCTTCTGCACGCGCAGCACCACCGCGTCGTCGCGGTAGAGCTGTCGGCGGTACCCGGCCATCGGGTCATTCTCCCTCGGGGTGGGAAATCAGGGTCGGCTCGGGGTGGGTCGGTGCTTCGCCCCGGATGTGCCGCAGGTGGGGACGGTCGTAGGTTGCTCGGCATGGCTCTTCCCCGCAGCACGGTCGCCCTGGGCGCGACCGCCGCCCTCATCCTCGCCACCGGGTGCGACACGCTGGCGTTCCGGCGGCTGGACTTCGACACCACCGAGGCGGCGAAGATCGCCCGGATCACCGTACGGCCCGGATCCGGGGACGTGGTGGTCCGGGCGACCGGCCCGGCCACCGGCGTACGCGTCAAGCGGGTGGTCCGTTACCAGGGTGACCAGCCCGACACCACGTACGAGATCACCGGGGACGAGTTGGTGCTGGACACCGACTGCGGTTCCCGCTGCTCGGTGTCGTACGACGTGACCGCCCCGCCCGGGGTGCGGGTGCAGGGCGAGGCCGGCTCCGGCGACGTGGAGCTGGCCAGGATCGGATCGGTCGACTTCACCCTCGGCTCGGGCAACATCCGGATCGCCGACGCCAGCGGCACGGTGCGGGCGGAGACCGGGTCGGGCAACATCGAGGTGGTCAACGTCGCCGGCCCGGTCGACCTGCGGGCGGCCTCCGGCGACGTCACCGGCACCCGCCTCGGCGGCGACGTCTCCGCCGAGACCGGTTCCGGCAACATCACGCTCATCCTGGACAAACCGGCCTCGACGCGGGCCCACGCCGGCAGCGGGGACGTCGAGCTGACGGTGCCGGCCGGCCGGTACCGGGTGAAGTCGAACGTCGACTCGGGGGATGCCGAGATCGGGGTCACCAACGATCCGGCCGCACCGCTGTTGCTGGACCTGGACGCCGGCAGCGGGAACGTGACAGTCGCGCAGCGGTGACCGGCCGGCGTACCTCACCGGCCCCTGATCTCGACGGTGCCGGCCTCGGCCACCCGGGGGGCCGGGACGCCGACCGGCCCGGTGCCGGGCGACGCCGTCGCCGGCCGGGACGGCCGGCGGCCGGGGACCAGTTCGGGACGGCGGCCGGCGGCCACGTCCTCCACCCAGCCGACCAGCAGGGTCACCACTCCGACCAGCAGGAAGACCAGCACCACCCGGATCGCCAGCCCCCACGGGTCCCGGGGCGACCAGCCGACCAGACCCACCAGCGGGGTCAGCGCCACCACGAAGGGCATGTGCCACAGGTAGACGGTCAGCGCGCGCCGGTTCGCCACCGTCACCAGCCGGCCGAAGATCCGGTTGCGATCGACCCAGGCGGCGGCGGCCGGGGCCCGCCCGATGACGACCAGGATGAACGCCGCCGACCACAGGGCGTTGCCCAGCGGTATGTCGTTGAGGTCGTAGCCGCGTGGCCCGGGGTGGGTGAGGATCCACGCCCCGCCGGCCCCGGCCAGCAGCAGCGCCACCGCCACCAGCACCCGGCCGGCCAGGCGACGCAGCAGACCGTCGTGGTGGGCGAAGCCGAGCAGCCAGGCGCCGAAGTAGAGGCCGAAGTCGCGCAACACCGCCGAGGTGGTCGGCAGGATCCCCACCTCGATCGCGACAATCAGCAGGTAGGGGGCGGCCAGGGTGGGCAGCGGGGCCCGGCGGAAGAGCCAGAGCGCCACCGGGGAGGCGAGCACGAACCACAGGTAGTCCCGCAGGTACCAGATCGGGCTGAGCGCGAGCGCACCCCAGTAGTTGGCCGGCGGGTCGGTGATCGGGAACAGCCAGATCAGCACCCGGGGGGTGAACTCCAGCCCGGTGAGCAGCATGGCCGGCACGAAGATCACCGCCAGCACCCAGAGCGAGGGCAGCAGGCGGCGCAGCCGACGCCCCAGTGCGGCACCGCCGGACCGGTCCAGCGACCCCGCCATCAGCGACCCGGCCAGGGCGAACATGACCGCCATGGCCGGGAAGACGAGCGTCAGGCCGGCCAGCCCGGTGACGTGGTAGACCACGACCCGGACGATGGCCAGGAAACGGAGCAGATCCAGATATCGATTGCGCATCAGACTGCATCTATGTGGGGGGCGGGATGGATGTCCCCTACCCTGCAAAGCCAGCCTGTGAAACAGCTGCTAATTCGGGCCTGACGTGAAAATTCCCATATCAGTGCCCGATGTCGGCCGGGTCAGAAACCCAGCTTGCGCAGCTGCTTCGGGTCGCGCTGCCACTCCTTCGCCACCCGCACGTGCAGGTCCAGATAGACGCGGGTGCCGAGCAGTTCCTCGATCTGCTTGCGGGCGGTGGTGCCGACCTCCTTGAGCCGGCTGGCCTTGTGGCCGAGCACGATCGCCTTCTGGCTGGGCCGCTCGACGTAGACGTCGGCGTAGATCTTCATGAGCTGCCCCTCGGGGATCATCTCCTCCACCACCACGGCGATGGAGTGCGGCAGCTCGTCGCGGACCCCCTCCAGGGCGGCCTCCCGGATCAGCTCGGCGACAAGCACCTGCTCCGGCTCGTCGGTGAGCATGTCGTCCGGGTAGAGCTGCGGTGACGGCGGCAGGTAACCGGTCATCACGTCGACCAGGGTGTCCACCTGGTGCCCGGAGACCGCGCTGACCGGGACCACGGCCGCGAACTCGGCCAGCTTGCTGACCGCGAGCAGCTGCTCGGCCAACCGTCGCTTGTCGACCAGGTCGGTCTTGGTGACCACGGCGAGCACTGTGGCCTTCAGCTCGCTCAGCTCGCCGCTGATGAACCGGTCCCCCCGGCCCACCGGCTCGTCCGCCGGGATGCAGAGGCCGATCACGTCGACCTCCGTCCAGGTGGTGCGGACCAGGTCGTTGAGGCGCTCGCCGAGCAGCGTCCGGGGCCGGTGCAGGCCCGGGGTGTCCACCAGCACCAGCTGCGACTCCGGCCGGTGCAGCACCGCCCGGATCACGTGCCGGGTGGTCTGCGGCTTGTTCGAGGTGATCGCGATCTTGGTGCCGACGATCGCGTTGGTCAACGTCGACTTGCCGGCATTCGGCCGCCCGACGAAACACCCGAAACCCGCCCGGTACGGTCGCTGCTCCACGCCCGTCACTCGACCACCGTGCCGAGGACGGTCCCGTCCGGCGCGGCCACGTGGATCGGCGCGTCGGCGGCCAGGTCCCGCACCGCGGCGTGCCCGGCGCCGTCAAGCGTCGACGCCTCGGTCACCACCACCGCCGCCTCCAGCCGGCTCGCCCCCGCCGCCGCCGCCGAGGCGACCGCGAGCTGGAGCGCCGTGACTGTCAACGAGGGCAGCGAGACGCTCGCCGCGGCGTACGTCCGGCCGTCCTGGTCGCGGACCGCCGCGCCCTCCACGGCAGCCACCCGGGCCCGGGCGCCCCGGGCCAGCACGACCAGCTTGCCGTCCTCGGCGCTCAACTCGGCCGGGTCGGACGGGGTGGGCCGGGCGGCCGGCACGGCAGGTGTCTCAGGCATCGGCGGGTTGCCTCTCCTCGGTGCTGTTCTGGTTGTCACGGGAATCGGGCCCGCCGGTCGACGGGGCCCGGCTGACCAGCACGCTGTCTATCCGGTTACGCCGGCCGGTGGTGCCCTCGGCGACCAGCTTGAGGCCAGCCACCTCGGCGTCGGCACCCGGGATCGGCACCCGACCGAGGGCCTGCGCCAGCAGCCCACCGACCGTCTCCACCTCGTCGGTGGGCAGCTCGGTGTCGAACAACTCGCCCAGGTTCTCCACCGGCAGTCGGGCGGTGACCCGCACCGCACCGTCGGCCAGGTGCTCCACCGGCGGGCGCTCGACATCGTACTCGTCGGTGATCTCGCCGACGATCTCCTCCAGGATGTCCTCGATGGTGACCAGACCGCCGGTGCCGCCGTACTCGTCGACGACGATGACCAGATGGTTGCGGGCGGCCTGCATCTCCGACAGCAGGTCGTCGACCGGCTTGGACTCCGGCACGAAGGTGGCCGGCCGCATCAGCTCGGCCACCGGGGTCTGGTGGGCCCGCAGGTCACCACCCCGGGTACGCCGGATGAGGTCCTTGAGATAGAGCACGCCGAGCACGTCGTCGACGCTCTCGCCGATCACCGGAATGCGGGAGAAGCCGGACCGCAGGAAGAGCGCCAGCGCCTGGGAGAGCGTCTTGCCCTCCTCTATCCACACCATCTCGGTACGCGGCACCATCACCTCCCGGGCGATGGTGTCGCCGAGCGCGAAGACCGAGTGGATCATCTGGCGTTCGCCGTGCTCCACCACCCCGCGCTGCTCGGCCAGGTCGACCAGTTCCCGCAGCTCGACCTGGGTGGCGAACGGCCCCTCCCGGAAACCGCGCCCCGGGGTGACCGCGTTGCCGATCAGGATCAGCAGCGAGGCGAGCGGGTTGAGCGCCCGACCCAGCCACCTGACCAGCGGCGCCACCGCCCGACCCACCGCGTACGCGTGCTGCCGGCCCAGGGTGCGCGGGGCCACCCCGACCACCACGAAGCTGACCACTGTCATCGCCCCGGCGGTCACCAGCGCCGCCCGCCAACCCGCGCCGAAGCTGTCCACCGCCACCAGGGCGACCAGGGTGGTGGCGGTCAACTCGGCGAGCAGCCGGAGCAGCAGCAACAGGTTGAGGTGGCGGACCACGTCACCGGCGACCGCCTGGAGGGTACGCGCGCCGCGCGCCCCGTCCCGGGCCAGTTCGGCGGCGCGGGCCGGGGAGACCGCGGCCAACGCGGCCTCGGTCATCGCGATCAGGCCGGCGAGTACCACCAGCCCGGCCGCGAAGAAGATCAACTGTAGATCGGGAAGGCCGGCGGTCGGACCGGCCGCGAATATTTCCATCACCGGGACCGGGTCGACCGCCAGCTGGCCAGCAGCCGGGCCTGGAGGGCGAACATCTCCCGCTCCTCCTCCGGCTCGGCATGGTCGTAGCCGAGCAGGTGCAGCACGCCGTGCACGGTCAGCAGGTGCAGCTCGTCGGCGGCGGCGTGCCCGGCGGTGGCTGCCTGCTTGGCCGCCACCTCCGGGCAGAGCACGATGTCGCCGAGCAGGGCCGGTTCACCGCCGGCCGGGGCGCTCTCCCCCGGACCGTGGTCGACGCTGCCCTCGTCCATGGGGAAGGCGAGCACGTCGGTCGGGCCGTCGCCGCCCATCCAGCGATGGTTCAGCTCGGTCATGTAGCCGATGTCGACAAGCAGCACGGACAGCTCGGCGAGCGGGTTGACCCCCATCTCGTCGAGGGCGTGCCGGGCCACGGCGAGCACGGAGTCGGTGTCGACCTCGGCACCGGACTCGTTGGCGATCTCGATGGACAACTGTCTTCCTCTGATTGGTTAGCGGCGCCGGCCGGCCCGGCCGCCCTGGGCGGTCCGCCCCGGCACGGCGTGCACGCCCTGCGCCTGCTGGTTCTCCCGCTCGTCCCAGCGGGCGTACGCGTCGACGATCTCCCCGACCAGCCGGTGCCGGACCACGTCCGAGCTGGAGAGCTGGGCGAAGTGCACGTCCTCGACGTTCTCCAGGATCTCCCGGACCACCCGCAGCCCGCTGGCCGTCCCACCGGGAAGGTCCACCTGGGTGACGTCACCGGTCACCACGATCTTGGAACCGAAGCCGAGCCGGGTGAGGAACATCTTCATCTGCTCGGGCGTGGTGTTCTGCGCCTCGTCCAGGATGATGAAAGCGTCGTTCAGGGTGTTGTGGGTGACCAGGAAGTCGTCGGTCACGTACAACGAGTCCTCCGCCGCGACCTGGATGCACATCGTCTCCTGCACCCCGGCCGGGATGATCGAGTCGATGAACCGCATCGGCCGTCCGCCACCGTGCTCGTCGTACTGCTGGCGCTTGCGGGCCAGTCGGAACGGCGGGACACCGGCCGGTAGCCGGATCTCCACGACGTAGGCGTCGGCACGACACGGGACCGGACGCCCGTTGGCCAGACCGGGCTTGCGTCCCTCGGCCTCCCGTACCCGCCAGGTCGCCACCCCACCGAGCGACTGGACCAGGTGGACGACGTCGTCCCGCAGCCGGGCCGACGTCGTCGAGTACTGCACCCGACAGGTGCGCCCCGCCTGGACGACCGGCCCCCCGTCAGTGTCCAGCAGCCCCTGCAGGACGGCCAGCCGGACGTCGAGACTGTTCTGCAAATAGACGTCGGGCACGAACTTGGTCCCCGACTTCGCACCGGCGAGGCCCAGTTCGCGGAGCGCGAGCGTCATCGGATTGGCGACGATCACCCCGCCCCGGTGACCGTTGACGTGCCGGAGCACGTAGTCGTAGTTGTTCCTGCGCACCAGCTCGATGTCGGGCAGCGCTGCGTCGAGCGCGTCGGCCAGCTCCGGGTCGGCGGTGCTGAAGGCCGGGGTGGTCCGCGACGAGATGCTGCCGTCTCCGAGCAGCAGACCGAGGGCGTACGGGTCGAGCGGAACGTCCTGCGACTCGAGCTGCACCGGTGCCACGACCGGAAGCTCGTACCGGCGGATGTGACCCCGCCGTTCCTTGCCGATCATCTCGTGCGTCTCGAGGGTGCGCCGACCGCCGCGCCGCTTGTCCTCCGGGGTGGCCACCGTCCAGAGGTGTTCACCGCAGCAGAGGGTGGAGGCCCCGTCCTGCGTGGTGACCCGGTAGACCTGCTTGGGGCCCTGCGGGTAGATGCCGATCACCGGCGTGGGCGTCCCGTTCGCGCCGATGACCAGGTCACCGACCCGCAGCGACCCGAACGGTCGGAAACCCTCCGGAGTCAGCACCTGTGCGTCGTACGGCTGTGCGCGACCCCGCATATACGCCAGCGGCGCGACCTCGATGGTGCCGGCGGCCATCAGCTTCGGGATGGTCTCCGGGTCGAGCATGTCGTGCAGCGCGTCGTAGAGCGGGCGCAGGTAGGGGTCGATCTTCTCGTTCAGGGTGCCCGGCAGGAAGCCCAGCCGCTCGCCCGCCTCGACCGCCGGCCGGGTCAGGATGATCCGGCTGACCTGCTTGGCCTGAAGTGCCTGGACGGCCTTCGCCATCGCCAGGTAGGTCTTGCCGGTGCCGGCCGGGCCGATGCCGAACACGATCGTGTTGGCGTCGATCGAGTCGACGTAGGTCTTCTGGCCCAGCGTCTTGGGGCGGATGGTGCGCCCGCGCCGGGAGAGGATGTTGAGGGTGAGCACCTCGGCGGGCCGCTCGGTGCCGCCCTGCTCGAGCATGCCGACGGTACGCCGGACAGCGTCAGTGGTCAGGGTCTCGCCCTTCTCGATCAGTTCGAGCAGCTCGCTGAAGAGACGCTCGGCGAGAGCGTTGTCCGCGGGCGCACCGGTGATGGTGATCTCGTTGCCGCGTACGTGCACGTCACTGGTGACCGAACGTTCGACGAGTCGCAGGATCTCGTCGCCCGCGCCGAGCAGGTTGACCATGATCTTGGCATCGGGAACCGTGATCCTGGTCTGCACCCGGGGCGGGCCGGGAGGTGGGGTGCCGGTCATAGATCGGGCCGTGGGGCCCTGCGCCACCTGCTTCCATCTCGCGCCGTGCCCTACCGGCGCGGCGTGCGGACGATACTCCCATCGTATCCGCTCCGCACCGGCGGCACCGCGTCCATTTCCCCGCCCCTTCCGGCCGACCCGTCAGGCACGGAAGTCGTACCTGTCGAAGGTCTCCTGGTGGCGGGTGAAACGGTAGGTGGCCCAGTGCATCCCGACCACCTTCCCGTCGGCGTCCCGGGTGAGCCGCAGCAGCTCCCCGATCTCCCGCCCGGCGACGGTCCGGAACACGTCCGGGGATTCGGGCATCGGCGCGAAGACCGCCGGCGGCCTCCCCGCCGGGTCGTCCGCACCCCGGGCCCGCAGCGCCCCGTCGTGCCAGAAGAAGACGTACTCGAAACCCTCGCCCCACCAGCGGCCGAGCAGCCCGCGCCACGGTCCGGGCGCACCCGGACCGGGCTCCCACGGCTCGATGTCCGCCGGGGCGTGCTCGGCCGAGGCGACGAGCAACCGGTGCGGGAGCTCCAGTACCTCGCTCGCCGTGCCCGAGGAGGCGAGCACCGCGCAGCCCATCGCGCCCGCCGTACCGGCACCGCCGCGCCGGCCGTACACGCCGGCCAGGAAACCGGGCATCGCCCCGTCGTGCCCCACGTGCACCACCCGGTCCGGATACGTGACCAGGATCAGTCCCAGCCCGAACCCCGCCGACCAGGCGGTCTCGTCGGTGGTGGTCACCGGCCAGCGCATCTCGTCCAGGGTGGTCGCGGCGAGCACCGCCCCGGTCGGATCCAGCGCTGTCGGGTCGGCCAGGAACGCCGCCCAACGGGCCATGTCCGTCGCGGTGCTCCACAGCTGGGCGGCCGGGCCGACCGCCCCGAAGTCGGTCGGCGGTTCCGGATGCGCCTCGTCGGAGTACGCGTCGACCAGGAACCCGGTCGCCGCCGACGGCCCCGGGTCGACCGAGGTGTCGGCCAGCCCCAGCGGGGTGAGCACCCGTGCGGCGAGCACCTCCGCCCAGGTGCTGCCCCGCAGCACGCCGACCAGCCGACCGAGCAGCGCCATCCCCAGGTTGGAGTAGTGGTAGCGGCGACCGGTGGGCAGCACCCGCTCGACCCGGATCAGGTCGGCGACCAGGTCGTCCACCTGCGGCGCGCGCAGCGTGTCCCAGACGTCCCCGTACGGCTCGCGTTGCAGCCCGGCGGTGTGCGAGAGCAACCGGCGTACGGTCAGCTCGCCGTGCGCCGGCAGCTCCAGGTGCCGGCTCAGCGGGTCGTCGAGGTCGAGCAGCCCGTCGTCGCGGCACTGCATCACCAGCACCGAGGTGAAGGTCTTGGTGACCGAGCCGATCCGGAAGCGGGTCGCCGGGCCGAGCACGGTGCCGTTGCCGGTGCCGCCGACCTGGTAGGTCCAGAGCGCACGGTCGGCCCGGTGCAGCGCCACCGCCAGGGCGGGCACCCGAGCCTGCGCCTGGACCTGCTGGACCATCCGCTCCAGCCGGTGGTGCACCCCCGCCCCGTCGACGCCCGTCCCCGCCTCGGGCGACACCCCCGGCCCCGGGCCGTCAGGCGTCACGCGTCCCGACCCTCGACCGTCACGTGCCCCCCATCCACGGGCGTCATGCCAGGTCCCGGGCCAGCATCGGGCCGAGGGGTGCGCCGCCGAGCAGGTGGGCGTGCACGTGGAAGACCTCCTGGCCAGCGTACGGGCCGGTGTTGAACATCAGCCGGAACCCGTCGCCGGTCAGTCCCTCGTCCTCAGCCACCGCGGCGGCCGTGGCCAGCACCTCACCGGCCAGCCCCGGGTCACCCTGGGCGAGCGTCGCCACATCCGCGTAGTGCTCCTTGGGGATGACCAGCACGTGCACCGGCGCTTTCGGACCGATGTCGCGGAAGGCGAGGGTGGTGCCGGTCTCCCGGACGATGGTGGCCGGGATCTCCCCGGCGACGATGCGGCAGAACAGACAGTCGTCTCCCATCCCACAAGTCTAAAGACCACCCCCGCCCACCC